>JALWQN010000037.1:0-1499 GCA_027083115.1 Desulfurococcales archaeon | reverse complement strand
TCGACAGGGATAAGGCCCTGGAGGTAGCTAGGAAGATAGAGATGACTAAGTTAGAGACGGTTACTTCGGCAGCAGACATCGATTTATTCAGCAATCAATTAATCATTACTTTAGATCCCGACATGCTTCAGGATAAGGGATTAACTAGGGAAGACGTAATTAAGGTATTAACGAAGAGCAAGACGTTAGCGGGTAAGGTGAAGCCAGATCCTGAAGACCCTTACGTGATAGTTATTGACATGCCTAAGAACTACGACATAATTAAGGCACAGAAATTCAGGGACAGGATATTCAGGATGAAGCTGAAGGGAGTTAAGGGAATAAATAAGGTAATAGCTCAGAGAAGGAAGGATGAGGAGACAGGCAAGTACTACTACGTCCTAATAACTGACGGGACGAACCTCTCAGCAGTCCTTAAGGTGGATGGGGTTGACCAAACGAAGACCAAATCAAACAGCATCCACGAGATAGAGAGCGTATTAGGTATTGAGGCGGCTAGGGAAGCCCTAATTAGGGAGATTAAGGACACGCTGGAGGAGCAAGGCCTTGATGTGGACATAAGGCACATAATGCTTTTGGCCGACATGATGACTAGGACAGGTAGCTTAAGGCAGATAGGTAGGCATGGAATAGCTGGTGAGAAACCCAGCGTCCTGGCTAGGGCAGCCTTCGAAATAACTGTTAAGAACTTGTTTGATGCTGGGGCCTCTGGAGAGATAGACAGTATAAAGGGTGTTGCTGAGAACGTGATTATCGGTCAAGTAGCTCCAGTAGGTACTGCATTAGTTGAGTTAAGGATGAACCCAACCAAGATTAAAAAGCCCCTGAATAAGTAAGGTGGGGTGTTAGGGAATGGCTAAAGCATTGAGCCTAGATAATGAGGTGCGTCTCTTAATTAAGACAGGTAAGGTAGTGATCGGAGCAAAAAGATCTATTCAAGCAATAAAGTTAGGTAAGGCTAAGGGGGTTGTTTTAGTAACTAAGTTACCTAGGCGAATAGAGAGCGATGTCCTCTACTACGCTAAGGTTGGAGGCATTAAGGTAGTTAGGTTTAACGGAAGCAGCTATGACTTAGGCGTTGCTATAGGTAAGCCCTACCCTGTCTCAGCAATAGCTATTTTAGACCCAGGGGACTCATCAATCTTAGAGGAAGGTGAGGCATGACGTGCCAGTTAAGCTAACGAGCGAGGAACTAAGGTATATGGCGTTACTGAATGATGTCACGGGAGTTCAGGCAAAGGACTGCATAATTGATGACGGTATTGGGTCAATAATTTATGTTGTTCCTCCGGGCCAGGCGGGCCTTGCTGTAGGCACTAAAGGAAAGAACGTTAAGAGATTATCCAAGATCTTAGGTAGGAGGGTTGAGGTCGTTGAGTGGGCTAACACCCTAGAGGACTTCGTAAAGAACATATTCCTTCCTGCGAGGGTCCTGAAGATAAGGCTAAACAAAATGCCTGACGGAAGAAGGGTTCTCTACGTTAAGGTAGACCCTGAGG
>JALWQN010000036.1 GCA_027083115.1 Desulfurococcales archaeon | reverse complement strand
CCTTAACCTCAGGGGGGACATAGCCGTATGGGAAGCCAACTACCCCAGCAACGGGTGTCTTAGCTATTGACGCCACGCAACCAACCATCACTGAAGGAACCACTAAGGACCTGAATCCGTACCTCTCTGACTTCTCAACAAAGGCCTCATAATCCTTAACTGACCTATCGTACTTAAGCATCGTCTGATCTATCCTCCCATTAATGCCCTCCATAAACGGAATCAATTCCCTAATGAAATCAATCAACCCAATCACCCACCTCAATCTTCTCAGGAATATATTTATCCATCAGGAACTTAAGGCCCTTACTAGTTAAGGCCTCAATCTCCAACTTAGCCTCCTTCCTAAGAAACATGTTTATCTCACTAACCCACCTCCTACTCTGAAACCACTTATAAGCACGCAACTGCCTAGCCCTACGCTTATCCATATCAGTAGCCTTAATAATATAATTCCTCCTCTCAGCCTCAGACAAATAAGGCCTCTTACCCAACCTCCTACTCCCAAAAATATCACTAGTAAAAACACCCAAAAACCTAGCCCTAGGAGTAGCCAACCTCTCACTCTCGTAAGACAAAGTAATAGAACCAACCTTAAACACACTATAAATATACCAGCCATAAGGATCAGAATTATGATAAATTACGCCATAACCACCCACGAAGTTGTTTCCTTTCGGGACCGCGAAGTCATAGACATAGCCTTCATATATAGTGGTTTTTATGCTCTTTACCCTCACTAAGGCAATGTCGCTGTTCACAAAATAATTGTAGTCTGAAGGCAGTTCACCTAAGAGGTTCTTCATCCTCATTAACTTAGCCTTAGATATCGTCTCCTGAGATGGTTTGAAGGACATATCCTTATTGTTCGCAAGATGAATTAAAATTTTTCTGAGTTCATTGCTTATTGGTATCCCATAAGTAGGTTCAGTCTTCAGTCCTGTAGCAGGAGATGAATTAAGGGTTCGCCCAGAAAGGTATTCATATATTTCTGAAGGGGTCCTCTGTCTGGACTTGCCAATCCTTATTATAATATCTTCCTTACTCTTTACTACGGAAGGCTGTATGCCTAACATCAACAAAATATTTACTAATTGCTTAGAAAGAACGATACTTCTCGTCGATACAATAATGTCGCCATACTTATCTACGTGTCCATCACCATCAATAAGCCCTTTAATATAACTGAGCATTATTTTCTTAGATGAATTAATGATTTCCTCAGGAACCTGCTTCATTCTTGTTCGGATTGCTAGCTTTAGGCTCCTAAAGAGATCATAAACTATCGAAGAACCAATCCATACCCTAATTTCTGGTTTATCCTTACGGTAAAATAAGTAGGGTTTAAGTCCGAATCTTTCCTCAAGTATTCTTTGTATTTTCTTAACATAGTTAGTTTCTTCTTTATTGAAGCTTAGGTTAATATATCTCGTATAGGCTGTTGAGCCCTCCGCCGTATAGATCCCAAGTAACCAAGACAGTTCTTCATCTAAAACTACTTTATTAGGAATGTAATTTCTTCCTTTATTTAAAGCAACAAGCTCAGATCCGCCGTTCATTATGATCTTAAACTCCTTGGTTCCTACAGACTCCTTCACTTGAATAACGATAGGAGATTTTCTTTCTTCGGGATTAGGAAGCTTACCTGCGACGAGTATGTGGTCTCCTGGCTTGATTTCTTTTGCTGGGATTACCTGTATTTTCCCGTTTCTGAAGACAAATAGGCTGTGGGCTTTCGTTACTTTTATTGTTCCTCTTCCTTTGGTTTCTATTTCGAGTATTTCGTCCCTTATCCAGTGTCTGTAGGCGTAGCCTATTGGGATCCACTCTATCTTTCCTGTTTGGGGGTTCCATGAGGGTACCTCTATCGGTGGAGTCACCCTCTCCCTCTCTTCTCCTGGGGTAAAGTAATTCCCTATCAGTTCCTCCACAGGACCAATCATTACTTTGCCCATGAGCCTGTCCCTAACGACAACGACTTCGTCAGCAGGTATGCTGTCAGTAAGTATGTATATGGGTAGGTTGACCTCTTCGTTCAGGCGCCTCACGAACCTCCTTGTGGCCCTGTCGGGCTGGCCAGCGCTAGTTATCAGTAATGCCTTATACTTCTTCCAGAAGCCGGCCCTATGAAGTTGCTGGAAAACTGCGTCCTTCTCAATAACCAAGACGAACTCAGCGTTAACGTCCTTGAACTCAATAAGGTCCGGGGTTGGCTCGATCGAGTAAGCCCCATGACCCATCTTACTTAAGTCAATCACGTCATCACCGGACCTAATCCTCATCTCACCGACAACCTTACCCTTCTCCTTACTGAGGATAAGCATGTCCTCCCTCAACATATCTATGAGTACCTCAATATCCCGAATCACTGAGTCAGACTCCTTCTGCTCTCTCCAGGTCTCCTCATGCCTTAACCTACCTGTACTCAGGTCCCTATACGTGATCGTGTGCTTACCTCTATAGTAAAGATCCCTTATCGTCGGGAACTCATTATTAGCTAGGGCCTCATAAATTATGCTAGCCATAAGCACTGTCTGCATGAACTTCTTCGACTCACCAACATTAAGGAAGGACCTCTTAAGGGTTGCCCCACCAATCCTCAAATGACCTAACTCCCTATCGAAGACAGTATTAGCTAATGTCCTTTTCCTAATGACTAAGGCAGGCACCCTACCCTGAAGTATGTCCTTAGCTAACCTACTGAACTTCTCCCTCAACCTCCTAAGCACCTTATCCCTAACCCTCAAATCAACCGATGAAATATAGGGTGAAGCCATCCTCAACACCCCCAATCACTCAACGCTCTTAACCACCTCATCAACAGAATTTATCTTGAGTGTCGAGAGCCTCATATTAACCATCTTAAGCAACTCCTTCTCCACCATATCCTCCCTCAAATCATGAACTATCTTCTTAAGCGACCTAACAACCTCAGGAATGTATTTAACTATGGCTACTGCCCTCTCAGCCTCTTCACGCTCCCGCCTCTTCTTAGTTAAGTACCTCCTCAACCTCCTAGCTACCTCACGAACAGCCAACTCGATCTCCTTCTGAACCTCAGGGACGTCAGCCACTGACTCCTTACCCACACCCTTATACGGTATCTTAGTGCTGCATATATGCACAAGAACAGCTAAGGGGGCGGGAAAACTGACTCCGTAATTACCCCAATCAATAGAGTCAACAACCTTCCTAGCCACGTCCGAACCCTCATCATAAAGCAAAGGTATTTTGTTAGCGTACCTATACAGTATGGGCTTATCTGAAGGCTGTATCTCCCCACCGAAAGCTATGCCTGCCTCAACAATGAATGCATGCCCAGCATAAACTGACGGCCTCCTAGTTATTGCCGAAACGAACTCAGGCCTCAAAACCGACTTAAGGCCTGCCTCAATAATTTCCGGACCAACGAAAGACAGGTGATCTCCCTTAGGGGGCTTTATCCTATTATCTGACTTGATCGCCTCAACAAGCCTCTCAACACCTGAGGAATCAACCTCCCTCGGACTAAGGGTTGGGTCTAAGCCGGCCTCAGAAATAATCCTTAACGCAGTAACTTCCCCGACACTCTGGAACTCCCTAACAAGGAATTCCTTAAGCGACTTAGCCTTACTTGAGGAAAGCATCATCTTAAGCATCTCAATATCCACGCCCTTAGGATGGGGCTTAACCTCCCTAGGAGGGACAGGCAACTTCTCAATACTTCTCTCAAAATAAACAACAGTACCTTCAGGATCCTCGAAAACAATGTCGGCGTAAGGAGCAATTATTGCTGTCCTCCTCAAGTACTCATAGATCTTCGACTTCGAACGCATCCAGTCGCCCTCAAGAGAAATCTTAACTATTGTTCCGTGCCATCCGCTACCCTTAACGTAAGAACCCCTCTCAACGATCCTGGGCGTGTTTGTCTTCACGTCAATAGCTACCTTAAAGAAATAGATCCTTCTAGAGAGCATGGGGGAAGTAACTACCTCAACAGGCTTGCCTGCAGTCATCTGGCCGTAAAGAACCGCCATCTTAGCGCCCAAACCAAACATCCCTCTAGTCTGCCTCAACACGTACTTAGAGCTATACAGGAGCTGACCGAAGGCCTTAGGAACATGAGTGTAGGGTATACCTATCCCGTTATCCTCAACACTAACGCTAAATAACTTCTCATTAACCTCATCACGCTTAATTATCACCTTAATAACTGGCTTAATTAGGTGCGAGTCCGTAGCGTCAAGAGCGTTCTCCAGAAGCTCCCTAACTGTCTGGTAGAGGGCCCTCGCAGGATTACTGAATCCAGCTAACTCCTTATTCCTGTAGAAAAACTCTGAGGGCGTTAACGCCCTGAACCTCTCGACAGCTACTTCCGTCACCCACACCACCTTATTTATCTAGTAAGCGAGAAAGCTTTTAAGCGGGTAACAGCTTAAAAACTATTTCCTCCTCAACTCATCAATGACTGCAGCAGCAATCAAAGGAAGAAGCACCGTCACATCACCGTAGACAGTCACGTGCTTCCCTGAAGGCTTGAGCTTACCCCAAGTTATTGCTTCCCTAGTTTTAGCGCCGCTTAAGCTACCGTCCCACTCAACAGCCGTCGTAACGTAAACAGCGTAATCAAGCCCCTCCTTAAACTGGTTCCACCATATAGTGTGGTGCTTGCTTATCCCCCCACCAAGAACTAAGGCAGCACTAACCTCAGAAGAGAAAACCATGTCCGAAATCTCCTTCATATCCCTAAACAAGTTAATCCTTAACCCACTGAATTGAGACTGAATGAATAAGTCAGTGCCGAAAGCACCGTCAATAAAGCCAGGGACGTAGACCCTAACCCCCCTCCTGAAGGCAGCCCCAAGAATTGAGTTAGGGTCCTCCTTAAGCATCTCTCCAGCCACCTCAAGAGCCTCCCGAACACCCCACTCCCCCTTAACCGCAGCAAGCCTCCTCGAGAGCTCCTTAACGAAGGACTCGACAGTCAGGCCGTAGGAATCAAAAGGTATGAAAACATTACCTAACCTGTGGTAACCCTTCTCCCTCAATCCAGCATCATCGGCCTCGAAGTAACCCTTAAGGTACTTACCCCCGTTAGCCCTAGCTATGTCGTGATCTAGCGTGCCACAAGTAGTGATCACTACATCAAATAAACCCTCATCAATCAGCTGAGCCAGAACACCCCTCAAACCAGTAGCTACCAAATTAGCTGTGAAGGAAAGAAACCTTAAGTCAGCCTTCCTTAAGCCCTCAGAAAGTATGTCGACCGCCTTAGCCACATCAACGGCTGTGAAGCCGTAAATCTCTCTAAAAGCATCAATAAGTTCCCTAACAGTCATTCCTGCCTTAACCCTCACATCCTTAATCTCCTCAAACCCATTCAACCAAGTTCCTCCTCCTTAAGCCTGCTGAGGGGGATACTCCACTGCTCCCTCCCCCTCAAGTCCCTAATAGTTAATGAGGAAGTACTTAATTCCTTACTCCCCAAAATAATCGCGTAGTCGTAGCCCTTCCTCGACGCGTAACTTAAGTGATCCCCTAACTTACCCCCGAACCTCACATCAACAGTCAATCCCTTAAGCCTTAACTCAGTAGCTACTTTATCCACGAAACCATAATCCCTAACTAAAGCAATAAGTAAGGCCTTCCTAACCCTCTCAGGCAAGCTCCACCCCTGAGCCTTAAGGGCCAAGTGAAGCCTATCAATACCTAAAGAATACCCTGTTGAGGGCGTTTCGGCACCACCATAAAGCGATATTAAGGTATCGTACCTACCGCCCCCACCTATGCTGAACTGAAGCTGAGGCACCTTAACCTCGAAAATGAATCCCGTATAGTAAGCTAAGCCCCTAGCGAAACCTAAGTCAACGTAGGCGTCAGGCACGCCAGAATCCTTAACGGCCCTAAAGATCTCTGCCAACCTACCTAACTCGCTAATTAAATCTTCAGGAAGCCTTAACTCCCTACCGTAATCAATTAATTCGTCAGGATCCCTCATCACCTTACCGGAGAAAGCACGAATTAATTCAGGGTCCGCCTCCTTAAACCCCCTAATGGTTCTTAAGGCATCATCAAGCAATCCCTTATCTAAGTAATGAATCACCTGATCCTGTACGTCCTCAGGAATCCCCCACAAACTAAATAATGACCTATATATACTCATGGAGTTCATCTTAACGCTATATTCCTTAAGACCCACTGCCCTATAGTAATCCCTTACCGTTAGGAGGGTCTCAATATCTGAGTAAGTTGATGAGCTACCTATGTACTCAATTCCTGCCTGAATGAATTCCCTGAACCTCCCCTTCTGTGGCTCCTCATAACGGAATGCTGGACCAACATAATACAGTTTTATCGGTTTGGGTTCAGGAGTTAATGCCCTCAAGTAAATTCTTGCGATGCTGGCCGTGAATTCAGGCCTTAAGCAAACGACCCTACCTCCCTTATCCTTAAATACGTACATGCTTCTCCTTATTTCGGGCCCTGACTTCACCTCAAACAACCTAAACAGCTCTATGGTTGGCGTAATGACTGCCGAATAACCGTAGGACCTCACAACATCGGTGAAGACCTTCTCTAACCAAAGGATTTCCTCGGAGTCGGGAGGAAGTATGTCCCTCATGCCCCTAACAGGTTCCGTACCTATCCTAACCAATTCGGCCACCCCTAAAGATCGGTTACTCTCTGAATCCTCATCGAGTAGTAAGTTACGTCCCCACTAGCATCAACTAAAGCAATTATTGGCGTGTACCCCTTAAGCAAGGCGTTCTCAACCCACTCATGGAGCTGACTAGCCCTAACTAATGAGTTCTCCTCAGCAACAAAAACAAGGACCTCCTCATCCTTCATGCTGAGGTAGAGGGTGTCAGGAGAGAAGCCTGCCCTAGCCCTCCTCCCCTTCAGCCTAAGGTCAAGCAACACAGTGAACCTAACCCAATCACTTCTTTCCCTAGAGTACTTCCTGAATAACGACTCAAGATCGAGTAAGTCACCGCTTAAGTCCCTCACGCTAGCTGACCCCGTAAATATTAGGTAAGCCAACTCAGCAATATCGAGGAGGTAATCGCCTGAAAGCGCCCTCACACCAAACCCTAACTTCTTTAGCAGGCCTACGCAACCCTTAACCAAGAGCCTCTCCTTCCTCACCTCAGTAACTACACATGCAGGCATCCTCAAACCTATCCACAAATATTAACCATCCCTAATAATGGTTAAGGGGGGACTAAACGCATGGAGGAAATCATATCCATTAAGTGGTTGGACGGTAAGGTCAGATGGATAAACACGCTGAAGATACCTTGGGAGGAAGAATACGTTGAGTCAGAGAGCTACGAGAGACTAGCTAAAGCAATAGAGACTATGGAGATCAGGGGGGCCCCAGCAATAGGTGTTGCAGCAGCATTCGGGGTGGCTCTAGCAGCATATCACTCAAGGGCTGAAGACACTGACGCATTAAGGAAGGAGCTCGAGAAAGCAATAGATAGACTCTCAAAAACGAGACCAACAGCCGTCAACCTGTTTTGGGCCCTGAAGAGAATGAAGGAACTAATAAGTAAGGATTACGTGAGCCCTGAAGAGCTGAGGGAGGCAGTAATTAATGAAGCAAACAAGATCTTTGAGGAGGACCTTAAGGTAAACCGACTGATTGGTGAGGTAGGCAATCAAGTAATTAATGATGGAGACACCATACTCACCCACTGCAATACGGGAGCCCTAGCCACCGCCGGCTACGGTACTGCCTTAGGAGTTATTAGGTCCGCCTGGAGATCAGGGAAGAAAATCAAGGTAATAGCTACGGAGACAAGACCCGTTCTTCAGGGTGCCAGACTAACTGTTTGGGAGTTAGTTAAGGAGGAAATACCCGTCACCCTAATAACTGACAGCATGGTCGGTTACGTAATGGGTAAGGGCCTAGTGAATAAAGTCATTGTAGGGGCAGACAGGATCTTAAGGACAGGCCACGTAATAAATAAGATAGGGACATACACGATAGCCGTCGTTGCTGAAAAACATGGGGTGCCCTTCTACGCAGCAGCCCCAACATCAACGATAGATTTGGAGACAAGGCCGGAGAAAGTCATTATTGAGGAAAGAAACCCTGAGGAAGTCAGGAGAGTGCTAGGCAAGTTACTGATTACCGTGGAGAACGTCCCGGCATATAACCCCGCCTTCGACATGACTCCCCCAGAACTGGTTGAGGGAATCATCACTGAGGTAGGCATATTCAGGAAGCCATACGAAGAAACAATAACCAACAAACTAAGCAGGAAATAATGCCTTAACCTAAACAGTTAAGCGTCAGTGAAGAGAAGAGTCCTCATCCCTAAGTCAGGAGACCGTCGTGTCATCACAACATAATTAATACCTTAGAACCTTAATTAAAGTGAATGATGAGGACACCACCACGACCTAAGTTAAGGGATGAGAACACCTGTCTCAGCTGATCAACAGCGATGAACAGCTATAGACAAGCAGATTCATTCTCACCTTATACACGTAGAATAGCGTTTGCCGTAGCTCTCGAGGAACCAGGTAAGTTAAGGCTACATATTCTGTAGTGGTTGCAGTGCCTTAGTAACGAGTGAAGAATTATTGAAACCAGGTTAAACAATTATCTTTGATAATGATGCTCCAGGTAGTGTATTCTGGTTTCTTCAATTATTTTATCGTTTAACTCCCTAAAGTCTTCATCAAAAGTATAGAAGTGTTTGTATTTCCCATGTAGTGCTGAGGCCAGTATTAGTGAATCTATCTCAGGTAGCCTGTAGTTCTTTCTGATATACGAGGCTTTAAGGCATATATCCTGGTTCAAGGGTACAATCTTAAATAGTTTATGTAGTAGCTCCTTAGCCTTAATGAATTTCTCTTCCACATTAAATCTAATGCTATATGTATGGATTTCATGAACAGTTATTATTGATATCGCTTTTGAAGCATGTCTCCTAAGCACCTTTTGAGCAATCCTAAACCTGTTTTCCTCCCTGAATAGGTAAGCTATTAGCACGTTTGTGTCGTAAAACGCACTTTCATCTTTCACCAGATTTCCTCTCCCTATCGAGCTTTTCGGTTAAGCCTTTTAGAGGATAGCCAGGGTTAAGGAAGCCCGCTAACTCATCGATACCTAGAGCTTTTTCAATAACGACTCTATCATCCTTATCAACATACACTTTAACATAGTCGCCGGAGGTGATTCCTAGCTTATCACAAACTTCTTTAGGCAAAGTTATTTGCCTCTTCCTAGTAACTTTCACAACCCTCATATAACACCACCAGAATAAGAAATAGAGTACTACTATATAAATGTACTACTTTATAGAATAGTACCAATTTTGAGTAAAACTTCCATGTTGTTGAACTGTCTAATTACTCCTTCTGAAGTATAGTGCAAAGGAAAGGGTTCTCAATGCCTCGTATTTTCTGTTATTACTCTAGCTTGAATGCTGGAAGCACGATATGTCATGAGTATTATAATGTCTCTATAAGTAGATACAGATCACATAGTTAAGTGAAAGAAAGTTTCTATGAGCACTAACCAGGTTAAAGGGTATTACCGATTATGGGTGAGCTATCGTCCTTAAGGACGGGTCTCTCCTGCAACACTTTCGATCCTCTACTAGGAACTTGTCTACATTGCCTTAACGATTATCTTATCTATAAGCCCTAAGAACTTCTCTGGAAGCAGTTTAACATAATCTCTTCACCCTTTACTGGGTTTACCCCTTAGGGTCACAGGTAACGTTCGCCCCGAGCGGAATGCGGGGCACTTCTAGGTTATGCCTGCCGGGATGATGGGAGCATGCTCTAAGCCTAGGCAGGCCTTACCAAGCAAGTTATTAGCCGTAAGCACACATAAACCTTACTAAACCGCAAGAGACGCAACTTATTCGATTCTATGAAGCAGTTCTGAAGCCTCCAACCAGTTAAGCAATCATGTGTTGAGAGAATCAAGAGGCTATGGCCTCGTCACAGCCTTTAAGGTTTAACTAATTCGTGATAGCCAAAGCAGGCCAAGCAGTAGTTCACCAGCCGTAAAATATTAAGTAAAAACTGCATCTTTTATTAGAAGTTCACTCCCTAAGTAAAACATGAGGTAAGGATGTCGCTTAATCACTCCCTAAGTAACTTAAGTAAGGAGTTGCTTGAGGCTGAGATCCTCATATACCTTAATGCGTGCCCCAACTGTGGGGGGTTAATCAGTGATAAGCGCCTGAGGTCAGGACTTCCTTGCTCCTCATGCTTACCTCCTGAAGACTCCAGAAGCATAAATGGCTTGAGGGACCTCTACAAAGCTCTGAAGAGAAGAGGAAGACTAAATAAATTGAGGAAAATCTATAGGTTCTATGAGGGCTTCGAGTCATTAAGGAAGTTCTTCGGGAAGTGCGTCGGAAACGAGCCGTGGAGCATACAGAACTTATGGCTTAAGAGAATAGCTAAGGGATCGTCTTTCGCTATGATTGCCCCTACAGGTGTGGGGAAAACAACGTTCGGCCTGGTTGTTGCCCTATATCTAGCTATGAAGGGACATAAATCATACGTCATAGTCCCCACAACGACCTTAGCCATGCAGGTGGAGAAGAGGCTTGAGGAGCTCGCGTTAAGAGCGAACATCATAACTCAGCCCTTAGTCATTCACTCAAAACTTAAGAAGAGGGAGAGGGAAGCCAGGGAAGAGAAACTGGTTAATGGCGGGGACTTCGATATCTTAGTCACCACATCAAACTACTTAATCAGGAACTACGAGAAAGTGCTTAAACACGACTTCAGGTTCATATTCGTTGATGATGTTGACTCAGTTCTTAAGGGTTCTAAAGCAATCAACCACTTAATTAAGTTAGCTGGCTACACGGAGAAAGACATTGAGAAGGGGCTTGAGGCCGTTAGGCTTAAGCGAGAGCTTGTGTTTAGGGAGAACGATATTAAGCTACAGGAGAGGCTCAGGAAGATTGAGGAGGAATTAAGGAGGAAGAGAGAGAAAGTTAGGAAGATACTGATTATTGCTTCAGCCACAGGGAATCCTAGAGGGGTCAGGGTCAGGCTCTTCAGGGAATTGATGGGTTTCGAAATAGGTGCTAGGCCAGAATTCATACGTAACATTGAGGATATCTACAAGCTACTTGAGGGTGAAGAGATCAAGGAAGCTGTATTGAATTCCGTTAAGAGATTAGGCAGTGGTGGACTAGTGTATGTGCCTAAGGACTTAGGTATAGAGTTCGCTGTTAAGTTAGCTGATTACTTAAGAAAGGGTGGAGTCAGTGCTGAAGCACTACACAGTAAGAACGTTAAGGCTATTGATTCCTTCGCTACGGGAGCAATAGATGTCTTGGTGGGTGTCGCCACATACTATGGGGTGCTTGTGAGAGGCATTGATTTGCCTGAAGTCATTAGGTATGCAGTATTTGCGGGGGTCCCCAGACATAAGATAGGGCTTGACTTAAAGGAAATAAGGGCTCAGGACGTTCTACGGCTCCTCCCACTCATTAGGGAGGCCGTTAAGGATGAAAAAATAAGGAGGAAGATAGACAACTATAACGTGAGATTAAGCAGGCTCCTTAGGAGGGGAGGCCAAGCAGTAATTAAGGCATTCGATGAATTAATTGCTGGCGCCAGAACCCCCTCAACAAGAGGCGAGCGGCTCTTTCTTGAGGCTTACACGATCCTTAAGGAGTTAGTTAGTAAGCCCGAAGTTATTGAGGCAATCAAGGAAAACCCGAACATAGCAGTTAAGGAGGAAAAAGGGAAAATACATATGCTTATTCCTGACGCAGCCACATACATACAAGCAAGCGGGAGAACCTCAAGGCTTTACTTGGGCGGCATAAGTAAGGGAGTATCGCTCCTCTTGGTTGATGATGAGAGGCTTCTGAGAGGGCTTGAAAGAAGGCTTAAGTGGGTTCTGGAGGACTTTAGCTTCAAGCCCCTTAAGGATGTTAACCTAAATGAGGTTCTTCAGGAGGTCGATAGAACTAGGGAATTAATTAGGCTCATTAGGTTAGGCAGGGCTCCTAAAGAGGCACTCAAGGAATCACCCCTCCAGCTGAAGACGGCCTTACTTGTTGTTGAGTCACCGAATAAAGCGAGGACCATAGCCGGATTCTTCGGGAGGCCTAGCTCAAGAGAGTACGGGAGACTGAAGGTTTACGAGGTCTCACTAGGTAGCTACACATTACTGATTACTGCAACCCAAGGACACGTTTACGATTTAGCTACTGAACTACCTGAAAGAAACAAACATCTTTATGGGGTTGCATTAAGAGGTGATGGTGACCCAAGGTTTATCCCAATCTACGACACCATAAAGAAATGCGTCGAGTGCGGAAATCAATTCGTTACTCCCTCACTCATTAACGGGAAGCCGGTATGCCCTAAATGCAGTTCCCCAAACTTCACTGACAAGAAAGATATTATTGAGGCATTAAGGGATGTCGCGTTAGAGGTGGATGAAGTCCTTGTTGGGACAGACCCAGACACTGAAGGGGAGAAGATAGCTTTCGACATAACTAACCTAATATCGCCCTACAGCAAATCA
Organism: Desulfurococcales archaeon; assembly: GCA_027083115.1. Taxonomy (GTDB): domain Archaea; phylum Thermoproteota; class Thermoprotei_A; order Sulfolobales; family NBVN01; genus S013-73. Next base: position 14,653 of record JALWQN010000036.1, on the reverse strand, counting down.
ATCAGTAGGGTTGAGTTCCATGAAGTGACAAGGAAAGCAATAGTTAACGCCATCAATAAGCCTAGAGACCTTAGTCTAGACCTAGTTAAGGCACAATTAGTTAGAAGGATTGAGGACAGGTGGTTAGGTTTTTCCTTATCCAGTAGACTACAGAAGGAGTTCTGGGGGGCCTTCTGCAGGGAGGTTGAGGAAAGCAGCATTAAGTCAGCATTAAGGAAGTACTTACCTCTCTGTGAGAGGTTTAGGGAAGAATACAGAAACCTGAGTGCCGGCAGAGTTCAGACGCCCGTGTTGGGCTGGATAATTGAGGCGTATGACAAGCATGTTAAGTCAAGAACTTACTTCCTTATACTGAAGCTAGGTGAGTTAAGGCTTGAGATCCCCTTAACTAATGAACTCAGAAACACCATAAAGAAGGATAAGATAGTTAAGGTTACTGCCGAGGTTACCTTAGATAAGGTCTCTGAAGAGACCCTTAATCCACTACCTCCCTACACCACCGATTCGGTCCTATACGACATTAACTCCAAACTAAGGATCCCCGCCCAAGCAGCTATGCAGTTACTTCAGGACCTGTTTGAGCTTGGCTTCATAACTTACCACAGGACCGACAGCACTAGGGTTTCTGACGTAGGTATCGGTGTTGCTAGGGACTACCTCAAGGAATTAATGGGTGAGGACTACAGGAACTACTTTAACCCTAGACCTTGGGGTGAGGGAGGCGCTCACGAATGCATCAGGCCAACGAGACCCATAGATGCCGACACCCTGAAAGCACTGATTAGTGAGGGAGTTATAGAGCCGGTTAGGAGGTTAAGGAAACCTCACTTCATGGTTTATGACCTAATTTTCAGGAGGTTCATAGCCTCTCAGAGTAAGGCAGCTAAGGTGAAGAAAGTCTCAGGCAAAGTTAAGGTAACACTCCACCTTAAGTCTGGAAAGGCCTTGAGCATAGATCCTCAGGTCTTCGAGTCAGTTAGTGAGGTCTTGTTCGACGGCTTCCTGAAGTTCTACACTTACGTGCAGGTCCGTAAGCCCCCTGATACCGGCACCCACGAACTTAGTGAGGATTACTTCAGCATTAAGGAATGGTACACCGAGCCATTACACACTCAAGCAACCTTAGTTAAGATGATGAGAGATAGAGAGATAGGGAGGCCCAGCACCTACGCCAAAATAATCGACACCCTATTCAGGAGGAAGTACGTAACTCACGACAAATCAAGAAGTAAGGGAATAATTCCACTACCGTTAGGTAGGAAAGTATATGAGTACCTAATGAGTAATTACATGGAGCTAGTGAGTGAAGACAGGACCAGAGACCTTGAGAGAAGGATGAAGGAGATCGAGGTAGGCTCGGCCAGATATAGTGAAGTTCTTAATGAGCTGTTTGAAGAACTAAAGGAGGCGAACCTGATTCAGGAGGTAGCTTAGGTTGAGTACACAGGACAACAAAAGGGCGATTCTTGCTGTAGCACGTATTGATTTAGGAGTTAGTGTCAGGGAGTACGTTAAGTTAGTTGAGGAGACAGCCGAACACATAAGCAGTAGGGTAACTACTCTCATAACTTCTCCGCCAGTTAAGCCCCTACATGAAGTGCTCGTTGGGAGAAGAAAGTACAGTAGCTACAGAAACAACCTAAACACCTTACTCAACAAGCTTTCTTTCCTTAGCAGAAGGCGCGGAATCACGTTAATTCTGTCCCCCGTACTGAGAAGAGCTGGCAATAAGCTATACATAACTAACGTAATTCTTCCCCCAGTTGGCCTACCAATATTTACTGGGAGAGAAATAGTTCCGGCAACCAACACGATCTCTAGCGGCCCTGAGTATGAGGTGCTGAAGATAGGGAACATAAACCTATGTTTCTCGATACTTAATGACTTAGAGGTTCCTGAAGTATGTAGGATGTGCTTATTTAAGAGGGGCGACGCAATAGTGGCTGTTAACCCCCCACTAATCACTGGTAGGGACCCGGAAATGACATTATCGTTAGCTATGGCTAGAGCTAGGGAGAACAGGCTGCCTTTAATAGGCGTGGGGGGTTATGCGGAAGCAGGAAGCATCCAGCAACCGACCTACATAGTTAGGAGTGACGGAAAACTTGCTGAGGTATCTGAATCCCCTGAACCAAACATCTTTGAGGTTGAGATACCTCCCACGGGAAAGGTCTATAATTTGGACCTAACTAGGCGTTACCTGAAGTTAATTAAGGAACATCTCCTAACAAATTTTTACCTTAAGCAACAGTGATTCCCCAGCACTTACTTAAGATGTTAGGAGTGAAATCTTATTTAATAGCTTTAAGAACACATTCACGTTAAGGTGTGATTTATGGAGAAGGTTGTGGGCGTTGAGCTAAAGAGCTTTAACGACTTAGTTAGGCTTGCAGCATCAAGCATAGCCATGGGTCAGCCCACCTTCATCCTTAGGTTTAGGAGGAACGGTCACTATGTTTATGGGATCCTAGCCGTCTTCAGGGATTTCTACAAGATGTATGGGATGCCTCTCCTCTACTTCTACAGCGATACTTCAGGAGAGTTGCCTGAAGACCAGAATTACGTGCTCTTAAGAAGCGATGAGGCGGGAGAACACATAGAGTTCAGTAAAGGATCTAGAACAGGTTACGTCACGATCCCAATAATTAATTTGGAGAAACCTCCCGAATTCATGCTTGTTCAGTAACTAATGCTTCCGTTTCTCCTTAGGTGTTCATTCCAGTCATTTTATATGGGTTTATGGTCTTACCTGGGGAGTTCCGCCTCGCCTCCTCAATCATTGGGTCATGGGTGACTGTCGAGGCTAACGGCATGAGCCTCCCATCCACGGAGGTCACCCCTAGAGCTTGGAGCACAGCTCCCATCACCCATAAGGCCCCACACCCAAACAATAACCAACAACCAACATATGTAAACGCTTCCACCAAACATCAAGAATATTACTGCCCACTAAATGATAAACCTTAAAACCCTTGATCTATTCACTTATCTAGATGGGCCCGTAGCTCAGCCAGGTAGAGCGGCGGACCCAGCAAGAAGGGTGCCGAGGCTCTTAACCCGTAGGTCCCGGGTTCAAATCCCGGCGGGCCCGCCACACCTGCCCTTCAACCTAGTTAATTCCTTCGTTAACACGTACTCGCTTAAGGAACGACAGTAGAGAAAATACTATTGTTGGTGGTCAGTAACACGAGCCCTCATCACCTATCAGCTGGCGACCTGACTTCATCCCATATCAAGTGTTATTAAGGAATTAATAATGAGTTCCTAAAACATTAAGCGATTAAGTGATTTATTTAACTCCCTATCCAGGAAGGATGTATTACCGCACACGTACGTAATAAGCAATTTCATTCATGAAGAAGTATTCCCTAAGATCTTTTGGAGCTCGCTATAGGCTTGTTGGTTCATCCTTAAATGATTTCTAATCCATTAGCTCATTAGTGGGAGAAGGAATTATGCTTAAGGAACTGATTGATTTGGCTGAGGCCTACCAAGAACTATCACCTACTAGGGTAGCTATCCTTAAGGACTTAGGTAGGGTTAGGGTTGAGGGAGGATGGGAGACCTTCGCTAAGGGTGATGAGGCAAGCCTGCCCCTATGGTTAGTTAAGGAACTCATTAAGGCCGGTTACGCTGATTTGAGGGAGCAGAAATTAAGTGATGCTGAAGTAGGAAAGTACTTAATGGTTGAGAAGAGCCTGAAGAGCGGTGAGTTCTCACCACTTAAGGAGAGGTTCTACATGGAGGTTAAGGAACTACTTAAGGAATTTAAGGAATCACCTATTAAGACCTCTGAAGATGCTTTAAGAAAGATGAGGCTGGAGAGCAACGTCTCAGACCTCGTCAGGATCAGGTTAAGAAAGCTTGTTCAGATAGCTTTCCTGAAGGGGGAAGTCAGTGAATTCATGGATAAGATACTTCCTGAAGAAAGGGTTCTCCTTAATGCCTTAAGTGACGTAATAAGTGAGTGGCTTCGGGAGGTGCTTGGAGCTGACTGAGACTGAACTAAAGGGTGAGGAAGTGGAGGAGCCCTCTTCTGCCGAACCCCTCCAGATGCTCTTCACGTCCTTCCTCAAGAACTTCAAGGACTCGAGGGGTAGGTACAAGTACAGGGAAAGAGTTAGGGACATGATAATTAATGAAGGGAAGTCCCTACTTATAGATTACGAAGACCTACTTAGCTTCGACCCTCACCTGGCTGACTTAATAGAGCAGGACCCTGATGAGGCCCTTAAAGCCTTAAGCGAGAGCGTAAGGGAGTTAGTTAAGGATGAGAATCCTGAGTACGTTCAGAAGGTCTACAAGTTCTATCCAAGGTTAAGCGGCTGGGTGAAGACAGTACCTATAAGGAACTTAAGGAGCGAACACATAAACAAGCTAATTCAGGTGGAGGGAATAATTGTTAGGGCGACACCACCAAGGCAGAAGCTCTATAAGGCCCTATACCAACACATCCTTCCTTCAGGAGAGAGTCATGAGTTCGAGTGGCCTCCTGGCGAGGGCGAAGAAGTGGGTCAGTCCCTAGATAAACCAACTTACTGTCCTGTGTGCGTCAGCAGGGAATTAAGTGAAGAGGAAGGAGGGGGTAAGAGAGGGTACAGAGGCATCTTTAAACTAATACCTGAGAAATCAAAGTACAGAGACTGGCAGATGATAGTTATTCAGGAAAAGCCTGAGGAAATACCTGCCGGCCAAATACCTAGGTCCATAGAGGTTGTGCTTACTGACGACCTAGTTGATGCGGCCAGGCCGGGAGATAGAGTCACCATAATAGGTATCGTGAGGCTCCTGAACACCGGGAAAATAGCGAAGCCCGTTTTCTCCATGTATATAGATGCGAACAATGTCATAGTTGCTCAGAGATTTCTTGAGGAAGTTAAGTTAAGTCCAGAGGACGAGGACCAAATACTATCCTTAGCTCGTGACCCATTAATAAGGAGGAAAGTAATCGCTAGCATAGCCCCAACGATCTATGGAATGTGGGACATTAAGGAAGCTGTGGCCTTACTTCTCTTCGGTGGTGTGCCTAAGGTAGCTCTAGACGGAACAAAAATTAGGGGCGACATACATGTGCTATTACTAGGTGATCCCGGAACCGCAAAAAGCTTAACCTATAGTGAACCAATACTCCTGATAAATAAGTCAGGAGAAATTTCTTACGAACCCATAGGCGATATCGTTGATAAATACATGAGTACATACAGCGAGCTAGTGAAAAGAGAGGGAGACACAGAAATCCTGCACCTGAGTGAAGTCGGGACCGAATTATACACTCTCTCATTATCCCCTGAAACGCTAAGGCCAGAAATAAAGCGGGTTAAGGCACTAATCAGGCATAATGCGCCTGATGAGGTACTTATCGTTAAGACAAAAGCTGGACGCACGGCAGTTATTACGGAGAACCACAGCCTCATAGCTCTAGTTGGGAATACCTTAATGCCTGTCAAACCCTATGAGGCATTAAGGATGAAGCTACCGGTACCTGCCTTAAGGCAATTCCCTTACCGAAAGAACCAGCCAACCAAACAAAAAGAATTAATGAACATCATTAGTGGCGGAGGCACGGCCGCTGCAGGCACCGTAACCCTATTGAATCAAGCCAATTCAGGGAGGACTACTTCGAAGTCAAGTCATACAGCTCTCACCAACGTTAAGGGGTCTACTCAAACCATAATCAGTGAGTCAAACACCCTACTTAGTGCGGACTTCGTTTTTTGGGATGTTATACAATCAATAAAGAAGGTCAGGACCACGGAAATAGAGCCGAAGAAACACGAGTACGTCTACGACATCTCCGTAGAGGATAACGAGAACTTTGTTGGGGGCTCAGGCTATATGTTCCTACATAATAGCCAGATCCTTCAGTACGTAGCTAGGATTGCTCCAAGAGGAATATACACGACAGGCAAGGGATCTAGTGCGGCAGGACTTACGGCAACCGTAATTAAGGATAAGCAGACAGGTGAGTACTTCCTTGAGGCCGGCGCTATGGTTCTAGGGGATGGCGGTGTCGTCGCTATTGACGAGATAGATAAAATGAGGGAGGAAGATAGGGTAGCTATTCATGAAGCAATGGAGCAAGGAAGCTATCATAAGGACTTCGAACTCCTCTTAGGTGATGGTGTTAAGGTAAGGATAGGTGACTTCGTCGATTCTTTAATAGAGAAGAACAGAAATAAGGTGAGGTTTGGTGAGGAGACAGAAATACTTCCTGTTGATGACGTTTACCTAGTAGGTTATGACCCGTCTTCAGGGAAGGTAAAGGTGGTTAAGGCAGATAGAGTCAGCAGGCATAAGGCACCGAACGAATTCATAATTATTTACTTCAGTAATGGCAGGGTAATTAAGGTCACGCCAGACCACCCCACGCCAGTATTGAGAGGCAGTAAGCTTGAAATCATTGATGCTGAGAAAGTTAAGGCCGGCGACCTAATACCTGCGTCCCCAAAAACACCTAAGTTACTTAAGGATAAGGAATGGAACGACTTACAGAATACATTAGGTTCGGGTGACGTAAGCATTAAGGAATTCCTTAAGTTACTGGCTGCAGTCCTAAGAAACAAATTAAGGATGGCCGTTAAGGACGACTCGATCGAGATAGACTTAGGTAGTAAAGGCAGGGAATTGCTTAAAGAACTCAATAACTTGCTGAAGAGCCCGAGAGTTAAGCAAAAATCGCCGGCTAAATTAATGGTTGATGATGACTCAATCCCTACAGTACTAGGGAAGTACATGCCTGAGTTATTCAGTAAGTTAGACCGGGTTCCCTCAATCCTTTACTCAGCCAGTGATGAAGCTATTAATGATTTCCTCAGTAACTTCACGCTTGATGAAGGAGAAATTAAGGAGGGCTCCGCCCTACTAGCTAACTCGAGAGGTCTGGCTGAGGACCTACAGGACCTGCTTTTAAGGGTGGGTTGGAGCTCAGTAATCACTGAGGTTAGGGAGGAGGGAGAAACCCTATACTTAATTAAGGTTTCTGAGGCAATAGGGACTGACCCCATATTGAGGTCTATGAAGGTCGTTAAGGTAGAGCACATTAATGGCGAGGGAGAGACCTGGGTTTATGACGTTACTGTGGAGCCCCATCATCTCTTCATCTCTCATGGCGCCATACTACATAATACCGTAAGTATTGCTAAGGCCGGGATTGTGGCGAGACTTAATGCTAGGGCCTCAGTACTGGCTGCAGGGAACCCCAAGAGAGGTCGCTACATACCTAGTGAGGGGTTAGCCGGCAACATAAACCTACCAGTAACTATTCTATCGAGATTTGACCTCATATTTATTCTCAAGGACATCGCTGAAATAAGGCGGGATGAGTCCCTAGTGCGGTATGTTTTGAGGGCTCACGAGAAGCAGGGCGAAATAGTTCCAGAGATCGAGCCGCCCTTACTGAGGAAATACATTGCTTACGCTAGGAAGAACGTTAAGCCCGTACTAACTCCTGAGGCTGAAGACATCATAAGGGAATACTACATTGAGCTAAGGAAGAAGAGTGCTGAGAGGGAAGACGCCCCGCTAGCAATAACGACAAGGCAGCTTGAGGCACTAATTAGGTTGGCTGAGGCTCACGCAAGAATGGCTCTTAAAGATAGAGTGAGTGCTGAGGATGCTGCAGAAGCTGTTAGGCTCATGAACACCATGCTTGAGAAGGTGGGTATGGATGTTGAGACAGGAGTCCTAGATATAGACACCATCCTTGTTGGGAAACCCAAGAGCATGAGGGAGAAGGAAATAACGGTGCTTAACTTAATTAAGGAATTAGCTGAGGAAAGCGGTTACGGTTGCATCAAAATAAAGAGATTAAAGAAGGCCGCCCAAGACGAAGGAATTGACGACAGCAGCTTAGAGAAGGTCTTAAGGAACTTAAGAAGAGTTGGAGACATATACGAGAAAAGACCCGGTTGCTACGCCCCTGTAGAGTGACCTCAAAAACCTTTAAACCTCACTAAACCTATGGTATGGGGTTGCTGGAATGTGTGAGCTAACAGTTAAGTTAGGGAGCGGCAAGGAGATACCTATAGATAAGGCAACACTATCAGTAATATCTAAATACATGAGGTCAATGTATTCTCTCGAGAGCTTAGCTAGGGACTTAGGCCTAGAGAATTGGGAGGAAGCATACAAATTCATTAAGAGGTTACCTGCGTGGATAGCCTGGATGCCATCATCCTTCTTTGACTACACAAAGAAAAGAATTTGTGAGGGTAACTAAGGCTTTATTAAATCACCTCCTTAACCAAAAGTACTCCCCAATGCGTTTCTTGAGTTTATGGTGAGCTACCCTGACCCATAAGGCCGAAAAAATTTACGTGATTACTGTGAAGTACGGTAAGGAGGGTAGGGGTGAGCTGGAGGTTGGTGACGCACTATTTGAGTCTGACCCTAACCTGAAGATACGCAGAACCAGATTCGGCGGAGTTCTCACGCTACATACGACCCTAAATTACGATGAGGTCTTGAGCAAACTAACAGCTCACCCACCAGCAACAGTTGAGAGGGTTGTGAAGATAGATTTCTGCTGTAAGTTAGGTGAGGACTTAGTTAGTTGCTTAATTAATTCCTTAAGAGGGAGGAAAGCCGGTTTCGGCACCATCAAGATAGGGAGGAAAGGAAGTCTCTCAGATAAGGAATTAAGGGAAATTAAGGACTGCTTACGGGGCCTCATTAGTGAGGGAGATAATAGAGTCCTAGATATAGAACCGATCGATAATTCAGTATGTTACGGGATCTTTAGGGAAGGATTAGATAAGGCAGTTACTGAAGCAAGAAAGAGATTAACTCTTTATTAGTTGAGCCCGAAACTACTTTGGGGATTGGTTTGGGGGAGCTTAAAGGTATTGTGGTAGTGGATATACCAGTACCTGAAGGAACTAACGTTATCTTAGGTCACACACACTTCATTAAGAGCGTTGAAGATATTTATGAGGCGCTAATCACTTCATCAACCTGCATAAAGTTCGGTTTCGCGTTTGTTGAGGCCAGCGGGGACAGGCTAGTCAGGAGCGACGGAAACGATGATGAATTAAGGAAGTTGGCTGAAGATGTCGGGATGAAGGTGGGTGCAGGACACACATTCATAGTTTACTTAAGGGATGCATGGCCCATTAACGTCCTGAATGCCTTAAAGAACGTTCAGGAGGTCTGCAGGATCTATACAGCCACCGCTAACCCTGTTCAGGCAATAGTTGCAGTAACCGATCAGGGTAAATCAGTATTAGGTGTTGTGGATGGCTACACCCCCGTCGGTGTAGAGAGCGATGAAGACAGGGCTAAGAGGAAGGAGTTCTTGAGGAAAATAGGTTATAAAAGGTAATTACGTCATTTAGAGTAAGCAACACGTATAACCTACGAGTTCCTTAAGCGGTGGATAGGTTGCCAGCAACCAAGCAAAGGTACATCATAACGTGCTTTAAGGGAGGTAACCATAAAGTAGGTAAGGTCACCCTCTATGCTTACCGTGAGGTAGGAAGCTGGGATTACTTCAGCAACAGAAAAATAAATTTTCTTGAAGGCAACACCTCAAGCATAATTAAGAGAGTGATTAAGGACCCCTCAACCTGCGATTACGTCCTCATCAGGAGCGATAACGGCAAGCAGGAGGTCCTCATCCCCACGGGTCCCTTAGGAGTTGAGACCCCAAACCTCTACCCGAAATTAGCTAAGTTAAGAAACATATCAATACTGAAGAGGCAGGAAGCGCCCGACATTGAGGAAAACGTGGTTTTTTCTAAAACCTTAGTTAATGAGGAATTCCCAGCGAAGAGAAACCTTTTCGTCTTCGAGGGTGAGGTGAAGTTACCGGAGAACGCTGTCGGCCTAAAAATAACTACTGACTCCGGGGAAAGAATACTTTTAATGAATGAACTACTTAAGCCCACAACAATAAGGGGGAAACCTAGGGGCTCAGGCAAGAAAAAAGAGACTAAGAAGAAAGGCACAGCAAGGAGTTCATTAAAGAAGTAATGCTAGTAAAGCCTTCTGGGAATGAAGCCTGTTTTCTGCCTGATCCCAAACAACTGACCATTTCCCATCAATGACTTCATTCGTGACCTCAAAGCCTCTGTGGGCAGGAAGGCAATGCATGAATATAGCGTCCCTCTTAGCTGCATTCATTAATTCAGCAGTGACTTGAAAACCTCTTAAGTCCCTTAACCTCTTCTCCTTTTCGGCTTCCTGACCCATACTAACCCAGACATCCGTGTAAACGACGTCAGCACCCTTCACAGCCTCTTCAGGACCCCTGACGACATCAATAACTGAGTCAGTTATTCGTGCGCGTTCCTCAGCGATCCTCATAACTTCAGGGTCTGGGTCATAACCTCGTGGCGTACCGACCCTCACATTCATGCCTAAGGATGCAGCAGCTATCAGTAGGGAGTGAAGAACATTGTCTTTGCCGTCACCAACGAAAGCAAGAGTTAATCCCTTAAACCTACGTTTTTTCTCATAGATCGTCATCATATCCCCTACTGCCTGGCAGGGGTGTTCCTTATCGCTTAAGGCATTAATTACGGGTATGTCTGCGTACTTAGCTAGCTCAATTAAATCATTATGGCTATATACCCGAGCAACTACTCCATCAACTAACCTGGTTAGGACCCTAGCTGTATCGGCTATGGTTTCACCCCTCCCCAACTGCATCTCGCTCCAGCCCAAAGATATTACGTGCCCGCCTAACTGAACCATCGCTTGCTCGAAACTCACCCTTGTCCTAGTGCTTGGTTTCTGAAATATCATTAGTAGGGTCTTACCTTTCTTAAGAGGAATAACTCTCTCCCCAGCATAAAACCTTCTTTTCAGCTCAAGAGCTGCCTCAATAACCCACCGGAGCTCCTCAGGCGTTAGGTCTGCGACCGAGATGAAGTCCCTGCCAATTAAGTTCCTCATGAATTATCACCTAATGATGAATTACTTATTAAGTTAAATAATTAATCACATTCCTCAAGTAAATAGCTTTCTCCAGGATTGAATAAATTAACTACGGACTCAATAAATAATTAAGTGAGCTTATGAGGGAGGTAAGGTTACTTCTTAAGTTGGCTGAGGCCCGAAAAGGGATTACGCCATCCTTCACTCCTTACCATCTGCTCAGAACACTCTTAATCCTTAATGAGAGGGAAGGGGTGGGAAGGCCGGCTCTCTGCACTACTCTGAAGTTAGGGGAGGCAAGCGTTAAGACAATGCTTAAGAGATTGAGGGAAGCCGAACTAGTTGTTTCCAGAAGGCCTTCAGGAACAGCGTTGACACCTTCCGGCAGGGAATTAGTTATGAGATTGTCTGAAGCAATATCGTTCATTAATGACTTAGACGTGAGTGACTTATGCAGGGACTGCATCGGTTCTGTAGCAATAATTCGAGGAGGTGAAGTTAAGCTTCAGGAGTTCGGTGGAGTGATTAAGGCAAGGGACGCCGTAGTTAGGGAGGGAGGTGTTGGTGCTGTAATTCTTTTTGCTCGTGGAAAGGAACTAATGCTTCCAGTTCCCGAGGGTCTGACCCCCTTCAGAGGCTATAGGTTAGGGGGTGAGTTGCTGTCCAAGACCGAATTAAGGGAAGGCGATGCTGCACTCATAGCCTTATGCCCTAAAAGCAAGAACTGTGCTGAAGTAGCCATTAACTCAACCCTTAAGATCCTTGGTGCTGTAGATTGCTGAGGAGAGGGTTGGCCCTCTACACAGGGGGTAAGGACTCTCACTACGCAATAATTGAGTCCCTCAGGAAGGGCGTCATAGTTGGTGACGTACTAATAGTTAATTCATTAAGGCCTGACTCATGGATGTTCCACACCATAAATATTGAGTTAGCTAAGCTTCACGCCAAGCTCATGGGGATGAATTACTTAAGCACTGAGGTGAGCGGCATTAAGGAGGCTGAGGTCCGTGAGCTGGCTGAAGCAATTAAAGACAGAATTGATTTCTCTAAATACGATTACTTAGTTACTGGTGCCGTAGCTTCAAGATATCAAAAAGCCCGGGTTGATGCCCTAGCTGAGGAGCTTGGCATTAAGCACCTAGCCCCTCTCTGGGGACGTAATCAAGAAGCATTACTTGCGGAGGAAATTAATGAATTAGGAATAATCGTTACGGCTGTTCAGGCCTACGGCTTAGGTCAGGAGTGGTTAGGAAAGTTACTGAGTAAGGAAGTAGTTAAGGAATTCCTTAATTTATGCAGGAGATACGGGATAAGCCCTGTTGGTGAGGGGGGCGAGTACGAGACACTTGTTCTGAGGTCACCTCTCTTCCGAGGCAAGGGCTTAATGATCAGGAAGGCTGAACTCCTTTACTACCCTAAACAATTCTGGGGTGTTTATGAAGTTAAGGACGTGTCCATATACTGAGTTCCTTCATACTTAACCTTTCTTGAACCAAGCTTCCAGGCCTTTCGAGACACCCTTCACGCTCTCGTTGTAGGCCTTCCTAAGCCTTTCTAGGGCGTTCCTAACCCTAGTTTCTGAGAAGTCATGATCCTGAACAAGTATCTTCATTACATCATCCTTGTTAGGTGAGCTCCACTTGATCTCGTAGTCGTCAGTTACTTCAGGATTAAGAAATATCTTCCTTATCTCCTCATGATCGAACGCTACTTTAGCTGAAGGAAGGTGTTGCACGGCCTTCTCAAAGCTTCCGTAACTCTTAATTAGTTTTAGGGCTGTTTTGGGGCCCACACCCCTCACTCCTTCAGGGTTGAAGTCAGTACCTATGAATATAGCTACATCAACTAATTGCTCCCTACTTATACCTAGCTCCTTAAGCAGCTTCGTTGAATCAATTAATTCAGGCTTTATCTCTACGTAGACGTTCTTCCTGGGGAGCTTCCTTCTCCCAGAAATAGTTAAGTTCCTCAGTAGTCTTGGGGTACCGAAAAGTATTGAGTCGAAGTCCTGTGAGGCTGAAGCCCAAACATCATTTTTTGATGCCATGTATGCCGCCTGAGCCTCACCCTCGGAAGGTGCCTGAACCCACGGTATACCCATGGCTGTCAGAAGGGCCTTCGCATCATTAACCATCTCGTTAGTTAGTCTTGAGGATGCTTGGGCGTAGGTCCTCGCTTCCTCAAGCTTTCCTTTAGCGAGGGCCTCCTTAAATTTCTTCTCAGCTTCCACCCTAACCTTAATTCTTTCCTCAATCTCCCTAGCCTTAAGCTCCGGCGGCCTACCGTCAAAAACGTATACTGGCTTAATTCCCCCCTCAAGAATGTTTATTGTTCTGTAGAAAAGACCGCTTAAGTGACTAGTTACTCTTCCCTTACTATCCATTAATGGCATTCCGTTAGGTTGCCTGATGGCAGCCAGAAACTGGTAGAGGGCGTTATAGGCATCAATGGCTACTGACTTGCCCTTCAGTTCCTTCAAGTCATTAATTACGTGTACAGCCGCATCAGGAATTATGTCCTTCAAATTAACGCCCAATCACGACCCCTACATATTCTTGATTCACGTGGTAAATACTTTATTCCAGCAATCACTAGACTTTTAAACTGCTTTGTTCTTCTACTGTAGGTCAAGGAAAATGGTGCAGGTAACGGGCCTAAAGAGCAGGAAGCCCGTAATAATTGAGGCTTCATCCCCACCGATATGCAGCAGTTGCGGTAGGGTAATCCCTCCTGGAGAGAAAGCAGTCAAGTTTTACTGTCCTAACTGCGGTGCGGTCCTTATATGGAGATGCAAGAAATGCAGGGACCTGGCAATACCTTACAAGTGCCCTAACTGCGGTTTCGAAGGCCCTTAAGGTGTTGAGTCATGGCTAAGGTATTGGCTGCCATTAAGGTGAATCCTGCGGACGAGAACGTGGATCTCGATAAGTTAGTTGAGAAAATCAGGGACACACTCCCTAACGAGTACGAAGTCGTTAAGTGGGAGAAGGTATATGTTGCTTTTGGCCTGTATATCCTTCGAATATATGTGACCATGCCTGAGGAGCTAGAGGGAGGTACCTACAGGATCGAGCAATTGCTTACTGGATTGCCTGAAGTATCATCAATAGATATCGAGTACGTCACCAGAACCGAAGCTTTTTAGCTTTAACGGTTTAACCTATTAGCTTTCTAAACCCTTAATTCAATCAGGTAGGGATTGATGGGTAGAGGCTCAAGCACAAAGAAAGAATATGTCCTCCGCGTTAAGGAGGCCAAGAAGTATGAAGCAACTAGAGGTAAGGTAAGGATACCAGAGAGAGTTATGAAGAAAATAGGCGTGGAGCCAGGGGACGTCATAGAGATCGTGGGCAGAAGGACAACAGTAGCTATTGCTTGGCCTGCTTTCCCGGAGGACGAGAGTGAGGACGTCATAAGGATGGACGGTATTGTGAGGAAGAACGCTGAAGTAAGCGTGGATGAGAAAGTAATCGTTAAGCCTGCTGACGTTAAGCCAGCCGCTCAAGTTAAGCTCTCAATAGGTACGTCAACCATAGAGATCAGTAGGTCAGAGAGCTCCCTAAAAGCAATTAAGAGAAGATTACTTGATTACGCTGTTGTTGAGGGTGACATAGTTCCTCTTCAGCTCTTGGGGAGCTTAGCCCTCTTCTATGTCGTTCAGACAAGGCCTACGGGCCCAGTAATAATTACTGAGAAAACAAAGCTAATCATTCTGGATAAGTCATCGACCCTCATGAGGTTCCCTAAAGTAACTTATGAAGACATTGGGGGGATGAAG
>JALWQN010000035.1 GCA_027083115.1 Desulfurococcales archaeon | reverse complement strand
AAGAATATACGTTAGCTTAATCTTATTTGGTTAGTTCCTAAAGCCCTAGAATTTCCAGGGGAGGTAGCTGAATAAATGACGAAGTCCTTCAGTAAGGAAGTGATTGCACTAATTCTTGCCGCTTTCTCAGGTACTGCTGCCTTCAGACTCAGTGTTCCGGCAGTAGCGTACTTCAGTAGATCAGCTCTAGAAGCTTCAGCTCTAGGCATTGGATTAATTACGTCAGCTTTCTTTGTCGGTAGGGCCTTGGTCGCTACTGGGGCCGGTGGATTAGCGGATAAGTTTAGGGAAAGGATGACTTACCTTGCAACTCTGTCTTTTTTAGTCAATGCTGGGGTCACATACACATACGTATATGTCAACAGCATTTATGAGGTTGTCTTCATAAGGTTCATTCAGGGATCCCTTAATGGTCTTGGGTGGGTCTCTCTACAATATGTTCTAGGCGGTTTGGTGGGCCGCAAAGTTAGGGGAAGAACCTACTCAATATACTTTATCTCAGGATCCCTCGGAGGGATAGTAGGTAATTACATATATTCGGTGGTCAGTAAGCTATTCTTAAGTAGAATACTGCCGATTTCATCAGCCTTCTTCGCTATGACATCACTCCTATCCCTAATAGTAGCTCTCTCAGGAAGGAAGCTAATATACAGTCAAAAGCGTTTAGCTAGTTTGAGCAAGTTAAGGAGTCCAGGGAAGTTGAAAACAATATACATAACACCTATCTTCATAGCTCTTTTCATAGTGGGGCTTTCTTCGGCCGGTCTTAAGGGAGACCTGATATATATTTACCTTAAGGAATGGCTCGGTTTGAGTAGGGCTGAATCAGCCACTATAATTGCTACTGCTGGGTTAGTAGGTTTAGCAGGTAATTATATTCTTTCATGGGTAGCTGATTCTATGAGCGACTACCTGGCCTTAGCCATATCTACATCGCTTACGGCACCAGGTCTTATTTTAGTTGGGATAACATCGCTTCCTATAGCAGTGGCTGGATTAATCTTTTTCACAGCAGGTGCATCAGCAATACTTACAATTAGCAGGAAGGTAGCAGTGACTTTCTTCAGCAGAGGAGGTTTCACTATTGGGTTAATTAATGCTGCAGGTAACTTAGGTAGTATTGCAGGAGGCGTACTTATTGGATACCTTTACGATCTTCTTAGGGTGGGATACGCCATTTACCCCTCAATTAAAATTGCAGGTTTCCAAGCAGTTGTAGGCGGCTTATCAGCAGGAGCTATACTAGCAGTCATTCCCTTTATAGGGAGAGCTCTTTCAGGCAATACGACTCAGTAGCTTAAGGTACTCATTAATTTTTAAGTTGCTTTTAATAACCCATGAAACATCAACGATGTCTCCAACACCTAAGTCATACCTTCCTCTATTACCTGCAAGCTTAACCTCTTCACGCATAAGGAAAAAACCAATACCATTACCTTCATTACCGGCTATGACTGGCACTGCAGTAGGTTTAAAGATTAAGTAATAATTCCCTAAGGAAACTAATTCACCAACCAGGTACTCACCTATCGTTATTTCATCATTCCTTACATGTGAATCCCGAATTACTGGGAATATTGATGCATGCCCATAATGTGGTAAGCCGCCGTCAAGAAAACCCTTAAGGTCCGAAGTTTGGGCGCATGGATAACCCCCTCCTACAGGCCTAAGTAAGCAATATCTTTCCTCTACCGAAATAACTTTATAACCCTCTCTATCTACACATCGATACTCACTTAAGACATTAAGCAATTCACTCTGAGGAAATAACCGATAACCCCCAAGAGCCCTCACCGGATCGGCAGCTCTCCTTAACTCAACATGCATATGAGGTTCTGTCCACGGATAAAAATGATAGGTTCTCACAAACTTACCTAATTCATCACCTAAATATAGCCTCTCCCCAACCCTAACTGAAGGC
>JALWQN010000034.1 GCA_027083115.1 Desulfurococcales archaeon | reverse complement strand
TAAGGGCCAGACCTCAGTGGTTGGCGCTTCAATCATTTTACCCATAGTTTCTGCAGATACACCATACTCTTTCTCTATGTATTTATCGAAGCATTCAGCCACTTCAGGGACCTCACTAACTATTCTTCCCCCTATGACTTCATGATTAGTTCCATAATTAACTAGCACATGATCCTCGAAAGTGTGTGAGAATGGGCCGTGACCGATATCGTGTAGGAGTCCTAACAACCTAGCAACCCCTACTAACCGATTAACCTCGTCCTTCCCTGCATCTGTTTTAGCGTAGATGTGTTCAGCAAAAATTCCTGCAACGTGCATGACCCCCAATGAGTGAGAAAATCTTGTATGCACAGCTCCAGGATACACTAAGTGAGTTGTCGAGAGTTGCTTAAGCCTCCTAAGCCTCTGGAAAGCCATCGAATCAATTATGCATCTCTCATGCTCATAAACCCTAATATAACCATGTACCGGGTCCTTTATCAGAGTGTATGACTTCATACCTCGACATACCTAATTCTCATTACTGAGCTAAGTATTTAACAATATCCCCAAAAACTACAATTTTAAGTTCTCATGATGCTCTGAATCCCTATATAGTATCAAGATCTTAACTAAATGCTAAGATTAAATATCACTCAAAATAAAGAAAAACTCCGGTTTAAAGAAGCAAACAATAGTTAGGGAGAAAATTACGAGGAATTTCTGAAAATTATCTTTTTTGTATTTTTCGTAATAGGTTCTGAGCCAACACCTTGCTTCTCATGTACTTAAAGCATACAAACAGTAAGTATTTTCTTGATATCATGGCGTCCTTATATTACAATTTCTCTTAAATTTACGCAAAAATTATTAGGTAAAGTATTGTAGGTAAAGCATTAACAACTACGTAAAAGATAAGGCTTCCCAGCTCAAGTTTTGGCACTAGAACAGGTAAAGCGTTCATGAATTCAAATATTTTTTCACCAGCTACTCTCACTCCTTTAATGATGGTCTGTAAAGGAAGTGCCTTAGCAGGTACTTCATCCTTGAGTGCCTCATTTAGTGCTTCAGCTACTGCTTGAGTTAATGACCCACATTCCTGTACTAGATCGTAAGGGGCTTCCTTAAAGGAGGCTGCGCAACTATGGTCGTCTGGAGTAATTACCTCAACATCTGTGTAACCTAGTTTCTTAGCTAAAGACTCTAGTTTGAGCCTATATTTTCCCTCCATATTATTTCCGTAAATGTATATTATTCCGTACCTTTCTTCGGCGAAGTTTAAGGAAATGACTTTCACCTTATTATTGCACATCCCTCTACATATCTTCTTACTTATAGCTTCACCATAACCAGCCCTGAATTCTAAGCCTTTACTGCATTCATATGCTCTCAATGCCTTATCAACAATGTATTTAACTTCATTTAATTCCGTAATTCTGGGTCCTTTGAATGAATGAGAATCTGCTACTGAAGCAATTACTTTTGTTCCCCTAACTTTATCCTCGATGTAATTCCATAACTCATGTGGAAGGTCATCATTGCCTCCTAGTTTATTCACTAAGAAAATGGATATGAATGAGGGTGTGTTTATTACGAAGGCATTCCACCCGTTAGAGAAGGTTATTCGGTAGGGCTTACACATGAGTTCCCCTTCATTATTTCCTCGAAGCGATTCCTTTAGGAAGTCACTAATCTCTTTAGCAACCTTTTCTGATTCCTCAGATGTGGATATGTTATGTTCGTGGGAGCCCGCTGTATGGAAAGTTAAGACCTTAATACCTGGTTCAAGATAGTTTTCTAATTGATATATGAATCTAGAGGAGCCTACATTACGGAATGGACCATAATGTATTGAAGGAAATATTAGCGCAACCTTTTTCTTTAGGTGCCTAATTATGGCAAGAGCCTTAACCCTTACATCAATTCTATCACCGAACTTAAGGAAAACTTCCTCAAGAGATTCTGG
>JALWQN010000033.1:1442-27840 GCA_027083115.1 Desulfurococcales archaeon | reverse complement strand
ACATTCTTGATGCAATCAATCAACTCCGGAACGGACTCGTCACTTACTTCACCAATAAACCTTAAGGTTATGTGTATGTTTTCGTCCTCAACTGGCTTCAGTGACTTCCTGCTCCCGCAAGACAGTAGGGCGTTCTTCACCCTAATTATTTTGTTCAGGGCTTCCTTATTCTCTATCTCTACGGCAGTGAAGAGCCTCAATTAAACCCTACCCAACATATGTGGTGAGTTAAACCTTAAAAGGAATTCAATCACTCCACAATTAGAGGGGCCGTCGTCTAGCTTGGCTAGGATGCCAGCCTGGGGACTGTAGGCTGGAGCGCTGGTGGTCCCGGGTTCAAATCCCGGCGGCCCCACCACCCTTCTTAACTATTCCTAGCTTCATTGCTAGGTCAGCGGCCTTAGTTGCTGCCTCATGAGGTGATGAGGCAGAGACGTTAAGGACTATCTTAGTTCCCTTAACCCTAACCCTAAAGCGCTTCTCCCCGTCAATAACGTACTCCTCAACTATTTCCAGGTATGAGTCCACATTACTAACCATACTTCTCTCCCTCAATAACTTCTGACTTGGCTTATATTTAAGGGGGATTTTAATTGTTTCGTGAACTTTATTTCTTCATTTATCCCGTAAACTAGCGAAATTTTTACGTATAAAGCAAAACATTTTTCATCTTTAATGAAGTATTAATTTAGGTGATGCTGTTGTACTATTATTATGATAGATACCCTCCTAGCAAAGTCCCTAGGATTGTTGTTGAGCCTCCAGGCCCTAAAGCCAGGGAAGTGATTGATAAAGATAACAAATTCATAATGCAGTCCTTCGTTAGGTGGTATCCTCTGGTAGCTAAGTCAGGTTATGGGCCCGTTATTGAGGACGTTGACGGGAACCTGTTTATCGATATGAATGCTGGTCTAGCGGTCATGGGTTTAGGCCATAACCACCCAAAGATCGTTGAGGCAATTGGGAGGCAGGCGGGAAAACTACTTCATTATTCATTAACGGACTTTTACTATGAGGAGGCGCCGGCCTACCTGGAGGAGCTCTCTAAGGTCGTCCCTATAGAAGGAAGCAAGAAGTTCTACTTCGGTAATAGCGGAGCTGAAGCTATTGAGGCATCCTTAAAGATAGCTAAAGGCATTAATGAAGGGAAACGCCCCTACATCATAGCTTTCCTAGGGGCTTTCCACGGCAGAACAACTGGCGCTATGTCGTTAACAGCCAGCAAACCCATTCAGAGGAAAGGCTTCCAGCCCCTCCTCCCAGCAATCGTACATGTTCCGTATCCGTACCCATACCGGTGTCCCTTCAATGTTCCTGCGGAAGAATGCGGTGATGCCGTCATAGGGTTTATGGAGGAATGGGTTTTCAGGAGGCTGGTTGATCCTTCAGAAGTTTCTGCGGTATTTGCTGAACCAATTCAGGGTGAGGGCGGATATGTTGTTCCGCCAGATGACTTCTTCCCGAAGCTGAAGAAGTTACTGGAAAGCAACGGC
Source organism: Desulfurococcales archaeon (assembly GCA_027083115.1). Lineage (GTDB taxonomy): Archaea > Thermoproteota > Thermoprotei_A > Sulfolobales > NBVN01 > S013-73. Next base: position 26,347 of record JALWQN010000033.1, on the reverse strand, counting down.
ATATTTTTCGTTGATGATGAGGTTCAGGCAGGAATGGGTAGAACAGGCCATTGGTTCGCGATCGAGAACTGGGGCGTTAAGCCTGACTTAATAACTATGGCTAAAGCAGTTGCTTCAGGCCTTCCCTTAGGTGTTGTTGCTGGCCGAGAAGAAATAATGCAGTTACCTCCAGGATCTCACGCAAGCACTTTCGGAGGTAATCCGTTATCTTTAGCTGTGGCTAAGGAAGTGCTTAAGGTAATAAGGGAGGAGAAGCTTCTTGAGAATGCCAGGAGAGTTGGTGAATTGATGATAAAGAGAGCTAAGGAATGGATGGATAATTACGAAATAGTTGGTGACGTCAGGGGGAAGGGTTTAATGATTGGTGTTGAGTTAGTAAGGGATAGGCGGACTAAGGAGTACGCTAAGAAGGAGCTTGCTAAGGTACTTAATGACTGCTACAAGAAGGGTGTCGCAGTCATTGGTGCCGGCTTCTCAACGATAAGGTTCTCACCGCCCCTCGTAATTAGTGAGGAATTAGCTATGAAAGCCATGGATGTGGTGGAGGACTCAATTAAGGAAGTCAATAAGGTGGTAGCTCACGGGACTTAAGGATGAAATAATTAGCTTGCTTAGGGAGTGCAGGGAGCTCACATCAGAAGAAATACTGAAGGAGCTTGATTCTAGGGACTTACTTAATGACTATATGGAGGCTAGGAAAGCACTAACTGAGCTCATTAAGGAAGGCATTATTGAGAAAGTGCCTTCCCCGGAAAGAATGAAGTTCGTTTTTCGCCTAAGGAATTAGGCTCTTGGGGCTACCCAAGCAGTAATTCTTGATCCGTCGTCAGTGGTTAAGGATAGCTTAAGAGGTAATCCAGCACCGAACTCAACTACAGCTACGTCAGCAGCGTCAAGGGCCGGCGCTAAAGTCCTAAGCAAGTCGACATCGTACCTGCTCGTTACTGTCGATTCTTTAGACTCCAAACCCAGGAGCGGCTTATCTACTGAGAGAGTTTCCCTGAATTCCTTACCTTCAGACCTGCATGAGACCTCTAGGGAACCATCCTTATATGCAATATCGAGTTCCTCACCAACTAACTTTGCGTCAGAAATGATCTTCTTTAGGTCCTCTGAAGCTATCTGGACCTTCACAGGCAAATCAAGCTCTAAGGACTGAATTAATTCCTTGCCTGTCTCAAGAACCCTTACGCGGTAAGTTCTTTCTGTTCCGGTCTTCGTGTTTATTAACGAAACAAACATTGATTCAGCGCCATCCTCCCACCTTAAGTTAATTACGTCCTTCCTGGTGGCTCTCCTAACTACCTTAAGAAACTCGTCCCTATCCCCAGTAATTAGGTTCTCTGCGGAAATATCGTATGTCTCGAAGGCTGTGCTGGGCACGTAAATCTCAACAAGAATATTTTTGTCGGGGCTTAACCCCCTAACAGTTAAGGAGCTCGAATCCACACGCATAGGGACCTCGCTGAGGGGCTTCAGAGTCCCGTAAAATATTTTCTTGAGTGCCGCCCCATCAGGATATCTTAAGTTAAACATGCCTTCCCCCAAACTAATTAGGTGCCAGAATTATTAATTAATGTGTTATTCGTTCTTAAGGCATATCATATTTAATTGTGCTCCTACCTTTAGTTAAGGGTGCTTGATTGATAAAGATAACTAGGAGCTTCTACAGCTACATATATATGGATGCTTCCTTAGATGAGGCGTTAAGCGTTCTTGAGGGGTTAAGTAGGGTTAGGGGCTTAACTGGGGACTTATCTGATGCCATTAGGGTACTAAAGAACTTCAGGGCTTTCTATGATATGTTGAGGAAAAGGTTTAAGGAGTACTTAGCTCCAAGGAAGAGCGAGTCTGACCTGATCTCAGGTAAGGTAGTTATTGATAAGTTAAGGCTATATAGGGCTGCGGGGGAGGATAGAGTTACTGTGGTGTTCGATAAGAGGTTTGAATTGGGTGAGTTGCTGGAGGTACTTAAGAACTTGGGGCTTAAGTACGAATTAATTGAGTCATGACCTCCTAACTCTCTTAACTTTCTTACTGCTTTTTGTGCTTTTACGGGATTTGGATTTGGTTGTTTTCTTGGCGGCTTTCTTCGCTGAAGCAACACGCCTCCTCACTAACTTCTTCTTCAGGTTAGTTACTTTCTCAGCAACCTTCTGTTCGGAAGCTCCTCCCTCAATAGCTTTGGTCAGGAGATCGCTTATTTCAGTCATGATCTCTATAGCCCTTATGTCTAGGGCGCCGGCAGGTAAGGGCTCCTCAATTTCCTCAGGAAGGTATTCTTCAGGCGCCTCCTCACGCTCTTCACCTTCTTCACCCTCAATAATTTTTTCAGCTATCTTCTCAACCTTCTCTTCCTCAACCTCTTCCTCCTCTCCAGAAGTCTCTTCAGGTAATGGTTCCCTTTGCTCCTCTACCAAAACAATCCCTCTAAGTGGTTCTTCAAACCTTAATATAAGCTTTCAGCAAATATTTAACTGGTTAATGCCTTAATCAGGTACAGCCCATCATATACCTTAGCCACGGCCTCCCCAACCTCTAATGAAGCGATTAACTTACTGATTTTTGGGGCTAGCCCCCTCCTGTAGTCTTGGCCTACCAAAATTGTTCTGAGGGTCTTATTTCTTGAGTTCTCGTCAGATATTCTGAATGTTATTATGTGTGAGGCGTTATTGAGGATTCCTGAATCTATTTGGGCTGGGTCCTGAAAGACTGCTACAGCAGACAAACCGAACTTCCTTCCCTCTCTAAAAACCCTTAATGCGCTTAATCCCTCTCTTTTCGCAAGCAACCCATGGGCTTCCTCAATAACTAAGAAAGTTATGCCTGGTTCGTTCTTCCTTGAGTAATATATTGAGTCAATAATTGATTCAGCCAATAATTGCTGGAGAGGTAAGCTATTAATTGCTGACAGGTTTACTGAGGTAACCCCCTCCAGAAGGGAGCGTGGTTCGATCCACCTGATTCCCTCAGTACCTAAGGCACTCACGTAAGGAAGTAATGACTTAATGACTTCCTTACTTAAACTTAACTTATTGATGAAGCCCTCATCCCTAAGCAATTCTTCAAGGTGGTGAGGCGTTAAGCTAGCGCCGAATTCTTCGTAAGCCCTAATTAAGAGCTCATGTAGGGCAGCCCTCTGAAGATTTCCCAACCTATAGTTTCTGGCTATCTCGTCAGCCAGTTCCTCAGCCCGTGTCCTTGGGTCGGAACCCAATAGATTAAGCACGTTGATTCTTTCAGCCCGAGGATCGATTACTGAATCAGTTAAGCCTGAGTACTCCCCATGAAAATCAAGAATGACAACGTTAATGCCTGAGCGCCTTAAGTGGTTCACTAAGTTCTTAACTAAGTACGTCTTGCCAGTCCCTGTAGAACCAATGACAACTAAGTGATTGTTTAGCCCTAACTCAGTCCTTAAGTAAACTAATCCATCACGTAGAGTACCGCCTCCCCTAAAGACCTTCTTCACAACTCCTAAGGGAACCCAGTTACTTGGGGGTCCAGACACCGACCTGGCTTCAGGCTGTAGCGCTACAGCTAAAGGCAGAGTGATTGGTGAAGGAATGGAGATCAAGCCACTAACCACTAAATTCCTGAAGTAATTAGCTCCCCTCATGGATAGCGAGTATGAGGCTGCGTAGGAAGTTAATGCACCTAACGTAAGCAATAAAGCGAGGCCTGAGTCAGAGGGCATCGGAAGAGCTAAGGAAAGAACTTCGTTAATCCCTAAGTATGCGGAGATAGTTACCAGGTTAATGCCTAAAGCCCCTAAGAAAGGAGGTAACGCAGCCCTCAAGCCAGTCGCTGACGGCTTTACTAATATCAGGCCGGCTGACCTGAAGGTCAAGCCACTCACAACGCCCAAGAAGTATATTGCAGTAACGATCCCTAGGGTCTGGATTAAGTAATTGATTGATGACCATAGCCCTGGCCTAAGGAAGACCACAGCAATTAATGAGAAAGGTTCAGAAACAATCATACCTACGTCCCCGCTCTTGCCTGACACATATCCAGCAACAAAAGAAATTACCCAAATGATGAAGCCTGAAGGAATTAATGCGTTCCCTCCCTCCAGCATAAGGGCAAGTAAATTAAGCAACGCAAGAACTAAGGCGAAAGCTACTTTCTCCCCTCCCCTCAAACCTCTTCAAACAATCATTCATTAACTAACTTAACAAAGTTATGGTAGGTTTATGAGGACTGTAGCCATAGTTAACTGATGGATTAGGGGTCATGTATCTGGGTTTAAGGCAGGATGTCCTGCGTGCTGCTAGGGACGTAGGTATTGAGGAACTCACTGAGGTTCAGGTTAAGGCATTACCTAAGATACTTTCAGGGCGCCACACACTAGTTGTTGCGCCCACAGGATCGGGGAAGACCGAGTCAGCCTTACTTCCCGTGATGTCCAGAATTCTTGAGTTAAGTGATTCTGGAAGCGCTGAAGGAATTAAGGCTATTTACGTGGCTCCCTTAAGGGCCCTAAATAGGGACATGAACCTCCGCTTCCAGCGCTTAGGTAGGGAGTTAGGTATTAGGGTTGCTGTCAGGCATGGTGACACACCATCCAGCGCTAGAAGAAAGATAGTGGATAACCCGCCGGACATCCTCATAACCACTCCAGAAACACTTGCTTATTTGCTTATTTACGCCGGCTTAAGGAAAGCCCTCAGCAGAGTCAGGTGGGTGATTATCGATGAGTTCCACGAAATGCTGAGCAGTAAGCGCGGAACACACCTCCTGGCTGACTTAGAGAGGTTAAGGGAGATTGCGGGCACCTACCAGAGAATAGCTCTTTCGGCAAGCATAGGTAATATTGGTTTAGCTGCCGAAGCCCTAGCTCCAGGCAAGGTCGTTGAGGTAGTTCACGTTCCGGGGGTGAGGAGAGCTGAGTTCAGGGTTTACTCGCCAGGAAGAGCAGGATCGAGTAAGGTAGACATAATTGCTGAATTAATTAGGGAGTTCAGGCCTTCCTTAGTCTTCACCAACACCAGGGATGAGGCCGAATGGTTAGGTCTTCAGTTATCTAAGAAAGGGCTGAAGGTAAGGGTGCATCACGGAAGCTTATCTAAGGCTGAGCGAGAGGAGGTGGAGGAGGGATTAAGGAATGGTTTGCTAGATGCTGTCGTAGCTACATCAAGCCTTGAGTTAGGGATCGATGTAGGTCAAGTTAAGGCAGTTATTCAGTCATCCTCACCTAAGCAAGCAGTTAAGCTACTTCAGAGGGTTGGCAGATCCTTGCATAGGGTTGGTGAGTCGGCAAGGGGCTTCATAGTGACTGACCTCTCCGGCGATGACGTGGTTGAGTCCTTAGTTATTGCTAGGAGGTCTTTAGCTGGGGATCTGGAGGAGCCCAGGCCCTACAAACTATCTATTGATGTGCTTGCCCACGTTCTTGTGGGTATGGGTTTGGAGGACTCTGGCTTCACGCCTGAGGAAGCCCTCGAGGTCCTGAGGAGGTCATACCCTTACCGCGAACTGAGTGAGGACACATTAATGCAGGTTCTTGAATTACTCACTCAATTAAGGTACATGAGGTTCTATGACGGGAGATTCAGATCGACCCTGAAGGGCAAGATATACTACTACAGACACACAATGATTGTGGACACGGAACAATACAGGGTTACGGATGTCTTAACAGGCAGGACATTAGGTAGGTTAGACAGCGATTTCGTAGCTACAAGCGTTTCAGAAGGCTCTAGCGTCGTCCTTGCTGGTAGGGTCTGGAAGGTGGTGGGAATTGATGAGGATGAATCCAGGATATTTGTTGACGGTTCTTCAGGTGAGGCACTAATACCTTCGTGGGTAGGGGAGAACATACCGGTTGATTATAAGGTCGCTAGGGAGGTGTGCGGATTGAGGAGGCTAACTGCTTTAGGTCACATCCCGAAGAACTACGTTGAGTTAGCTAGTGATGACTCAATCAATTACTTAGTAAGTATGGTGAGGACCCACGTAAGTAAAGGGTATCCATTACCTCACGAAAGAATGGTTCTAGTGGAATATATTGGGGGCAGAAACCCCCTAATAGTCGTTCATTCGTGCTTAGGTAGTCGCGGAAACAGGGCGCTCTCTTACCTGATAACTTACCCGTTCATTAAGTACTTAGGTATTGAGCCGAGGGTCAAGGTAGATCCGTACAGGGTTTATGTTGAGCTCCCCTCTAACCTGACGCCTAAGTCGGTTGAGGATTACTTGAGGCTCTCGCTAATGAGGCTTAACGCTAAGGAAGCGGTTAGTGGCGGCGTCCTGAAGAGCGGGTTAGGCCTAATGATAATGCATAAGGTCCTCTCAAGGATGGGCATCATACCTAAGGAAGCACCTTCTCAAGTAGCTAAAGTAATTATTAGGAGGTACCTTAACGATGAGTTAGCTGTTAGGGAAGTCCTTAATGAGGCCTTCACTAGGTACCTCGATCTGGATCCCTTAATGACTTTGCTTAACGGTCTTAGGGAAGGTAAGGTAGGGTTTAAGTTCTTGGTTGCTAGCTCCCCATCACCATTAGCTGTTGAGGGGATGAGGCCCTTCATGGGCTTCGATAGGGTGAAGTCCTCAGGAATACCTAAGGACCTGATAGCTGAGTTAGTTAAGAGGAGGTTACTCAACAGGAAGGTCAGGCTCTACTGCATGGTGTGCGGTCATTCGTGGGCTGCAGAAATATCTGAGTTACCTGACAGACTAACTTGCCCTAAATGCGGTTATTCTTTAGTGGCTCCATACTTCGGTAAGGAAGACCTAACACACTTGGTTAGGAAGGGATTGAAGGCGGGGAGAAGGTACAAGTACGTTCTGAGGGGTGACGAGAGGAAGGTTTTTGAGGAGTTGCTTGATTCGGCGGACTTGGTTCTTACTTACGGGAAGAAGGCGGTCATTGCTTTAGCGGCTAGGGGCATAGGCCCTAAGACAGCTAGGAGGGTTCTGGGCGTAGATACTGAGGTCGAGTTCTTCAATAAGATATATGAGGCTGAGAAGTCCTTCCTGAGGACCAGGAGGTACTGGAAGTGAGTTAATGTTTGAGCGACCTAAGATTAGCGTAATCACTAAAGCATAAATTACGTTAGGGATTTAGTTGTTGTGGAGGGAATAGATTGCCCTGGTCTGTTTTGAAGACATTGCGTGAGAACCCGGAGCTAATGCGTGATAACTTAAGGAAGAGGTTCATGGATCCTTCACTAGTGGATAGGTTCCTGGCTATCGATATGGAGTGGAGGAGAATTCAGACAGAACTGAATAAGTTAAGGCATAAGCACAACATAATTAGTTCAGCAATACCGAAGCTCCCGCCCGAAGAAAGGAAGAACAAAATAATTGAGGCTAGAGGCCTCCTTAAGAAGATAACGGATATGGAGGGCAGGCTTAAGGAACTAAGTAATGAGAGGAAAGACCTCCTTAGCAAAATGCCTAGCTTACTTCACGAATCGGTGCCCATAGGTCCTGATGAATCCCATAACAGAGTTGTTAGGGTTTGGGGTAAGGCACTGGTTCAGAAGAAGCACCTGAAGCAATTTCTTGCGGAGACAGAGGGTAAGGGCGTGCCGATGGATTACGAGGTGACTGAGAAGGAGTTGATTGGGCATGCAGACATGCTTGAGTTAAGGCTTAAGTTAGGCAATACCTTGAAGGCGGGGAAGGTAGCCGGCTCAAGGTTCTACTACCTCTTCAACGATATCGTGTGGCTTGATTTCGCACTCCTTACTTACGCCATGGATTACTTAACGAGTAAGGGATTCACACTAGTTCTTCCTCCATACATGCTTAAGGGTGACTTCATGAGGGCTGTTGAGGAGTTCGAGGCATTCAAGGACGCTCTCTACAAGATTGAGGGTGATGACCTCTACTTAATAGCTACTGCCGAACACCCTCTAGCAGCACTTCATGCAGGGGAAGCGATTCCTGAGGAGGAACTCCCTCTACTGTATGTTGGGGTAAGCCCCTGCTTCAGGCGTGAGGCTGGAGCAGCTAATAGAGACATTAAGGGTATTTTCAGGGTTCATCAGTTCCATAAGGTAGAGCAGTTCGCTTACACACTACCTGAGCAGAGTTGGGACGTATTTAATCAGTTAATAGGTAATGCTGAGGACCTCTATAAGGGTTTAGGGATACCGTACAGGATAGTTAACATTGCTTCAGGAGAACTTAACTTGAGGGCAGCAATGAAGTACGATCTTGAGGCCTGGTACCCAGCTCAAGGTAGGTTCAGGGAGCTAGTTAGCTGCAGTAATGTTCTAGACTGGCAGGCATATAAGCTGAACGTGAAGTTCGTGAGGAGGAAAGGGATGGTTAGGGACTTCCTTCACATGCTTAACTCAACAGCAATAGCCAGCACAAGAACAATAACTGCAATACTTGAGAACTATCAGATGGAGGAAGGAGTTATTGAGGTGCCTAAGGTACTCAGGAAGTATCTGGAGCCCTTCAATAGGGCACCTAAGGAATTCATTCATCCGCTAAAGAAGGACTAACCTTCCTTACTCCTTCCTTCCTTAGGAGCGATTATTTGCTTAACGAATTTCTTGAACATGCTCCTACCTGATTTGCTTGCCACTAAGGCCTTCCTATATAGGAAAGCTATCTCCTCATCCGTGGCGTAATCTAAGGGTATTCCGGCCTTCCCTCCCTTCTCCCACCTCAAATAGAGGTCATCCAGAAGCTCAGAAACTTCCTCATCAGCGTAAAAAGCCGCCTTCCTCCACTCATCAATGCTTTCATCTATTAAGGCCATAATGTCATTTATCATTGCTTCTCTAGACCTCAAACTAGTGCACCATGTATTTTAGGTTGCAGAGGTATTAATTATTGATGAATGGTGAGCGCTGACAGGAAAGTACTTGCTTTCATTAAGGAGAACCCTGGAGCAACACCCAGGGAGATAGCTGACGCTCTTGGGCTACCTTATAACGCAGTTAGAGGAGCCCTCTTGAGGTTGAGGGAGGCAGGATACCTGATAAGGTCATCTAAAGGAGGGTATGTGGTTAGGGCCGGCCTTCCCTCAGGCTTGGAGGATGAGTTAAGGATCCCATCAGTTTCCTCGAGAACCTCAAGCACTGCAGGAATCGAGTACCTAATTAATGAGGTTGAGGAGTTAAGGAATTACGTAAGTGACTTGAAGGAGAGGGTAGAGAAGTTGGAGAAGGAGCTGATTATTATTAAGAGGGGGCTTCAGAGCAAATCATCTGAACCCGGTATTAAGAAAGTAACGGATAAGTTGCTTAGGGCTTTAGAGGATAAGAAAGTGATTAAGGCCTCGGAAGCCCTGAAACTAACTGATAAGCCCTTAGAGACTTACGTTCGTGGAGGTAAGGCAGTAATTATAGGTAACTTAATAGCATCAACAAGGTTCTTCGAGGGATTCAAGAGGAGGTTCCCGCTGAAGGTATCTGAGGTTAGGTCACTTACTTGGTTTGAGAGAGAGTTGCTGGAGGCAATGATTAGGGAAGGTGTTGTTTACCTCCATGGTGGGAGGGAATACAGACTTATTGAGGGCTCCGTCCAGTGAGTGAGAAGATATTTGCTTTATGCTGCTCAAGCACTCAGTTACCTTAGTGCTTAAGGAACACAATATTGTGATTACTGAATTTACCGATCAAACATTACTTAACATAAATTCGTTAAGGAACTCACCTAAACGCCTAATTAAGCAATCAACTAAAGCCCTTCCTTTCTCAGAGCTAGCTAGGTCAGGCCTCCCAAAGGAGCCGGCTCCATGCATCTCCCTGGACTCGGGCCTGAAGACGTAGGCTTTAGGCCGGACTGTTAAGTCAAGGCTGTGCCAGAAATCACTATATTTCCTATGTGCCTCTCCTGCCGCCCTCAAAGGGCCCTTAACCCTCAGCCCCAGAGCTAAGGCAACGCTTGATTCAACCTCATCAGCATGAAAGAACCCCGTCTGGAAGGACCTATTGATTATGTCTCCACACAGATCCCATAAGGTCACAACAGCTACTTCCCCCTTCCCTAACTCCTCAACAGTGTCCCTGCACGCAACCCTTAACGCATCTGAGTTGCCTGCATGACCATTAATTATGATTACTTTCCTGCAGCCTGACCTAATCACTGAATGAATTAATTCCTTAATTAGGTGGAGGTACGTGTTTGTTGTTAGGGTTACTGTGCCTGGGTAGGCTCCCCACATGCTGCTTAGTCCGTAAGGTAGGGGAGGGGTCTTAATGATGGTTAGGTCTTTAGATTCCTTACCGATCCTCTCAGCTATGGCGTCAACGATCAGGTAGTCAGTGCCTAAGGGTAGGTGAGGGCCGTGTTGCTCAACGCTCCCCACAGGAACTAGGGTTATTGCCCCCTTACTGCATGCATCCCTAATTTCTTCCCAAGTGCTTTCCTCCCACTTGATTAAGGTCATAGAAGCATCGGCACCTTAATTAAGCTTTCCTCTAACTCCTTAGGGACTTTATAGCCGTACTTAACCTCAACGAAGTTCTTCCTGAACTCAATGACTTTCTTCCTGACTTCCGTCGGGTCCTTACCGTCAATAATTACTTCCCTCATTAACTTAGCTAGCTCCCTGAAGTCATTCTCCCTCATTCCGAACCTAGTCATTTCCTGAGTACCTATCCTGATCCCGCTTGGGTCCTTAACCGCCTCAGGCGGGTCCCAAGGAAGCAAGTTCTTATTAAGTATTATGTTGGCGTCCTCAAGCAACTTAGCTACTTTAGCGCCTCCTCCCTGAGGCCTCACATCAACCACGAAGGCATGGGACTTAGTGAACCCTAACCCTTCAGTAGGTACCTTAAATCCTTCCTCAACCAATGCCTCAGCGAAAGCCCTAGCGTTCCTGACGACCTGCTCAGCATACTCCCTACCGAACTCCATCATCTCAACAGCAGTAACCGCTAACGCAGGAAGCCTATGCAGGTGGTGGTTACTGACGAACCAAGGAAACACTGTCTTAGATACTGCCTTATACATCGCTCTATCGTTGGTGAAGATTATTCCTCCTTGAGGACCTGGGAAGGTCTTATGCGTCGATGACGTAGCTACGTCAGCACCCTCATGTATTGGGTTAGGCCATACCTTACCCGCGATCAAACCCAAGACATGGGCGACATCATGAACTACCTTAGCACCGACTTCATGGGCAGCATCAGATATCTCCTTAGTTGGGTGAGGGAATAAGTAGACGCTGGCGCCTAAGGTAATGAATTTAGGTCTGATTTCCCTAATCAGCTTAACCCCCTTATCAACATCAATATTCCAGCTCTCCTGATCGAAAGGTAACTCAACCTGCTGAATACCTAAAGCACCTAAGGTCCCGAACTTCGTGTGGGATACGTGAGCACCTGCCTGAACGGGAGCTATTAATGCCTTATCGCCTGGACCGGCCAGGTTCCTGAAAACCACGGCATTAGCTATTGTTCCGCTAATGGGTCTTGGCTCAATATACTCTACATCAAGCAACTTACTCATTAAGTCCATAGCTAAGAGCTCTATCTCGTCAGTATAGATGTTCCCCTGGTAGTACCTCTTCCTAGGCTTACCTTCGGCATACCTATGCATCATGTCAGTAAAGTAAGCTGCCTCAGCCAAAGGAGACATGACGTTCTCAGAAGCTATCAAGTTAATGCATTCGAACCTCCTCCACCTATTGTGTTTTTGCGTGATCTCCACAATCTTATTCAATAAATTCACATATTCCGTGTCCTTCAAGTTTTCCACCTAAAACTTAACTATGTCTTAAATTATATAAGTTGCCTTATCCCGTTGAGCTTGTCCTTCCATACCTTAGATACCATAAATACATTGAGGTGTAGACAGCCAACTCCGCTACAAAATTCGGGGATGAGCCAGTAGATGATGCATTCCACGTAATTTCAGGTAAAGTATTAGCTAATATAACACCGTAAGAAGAGGAGTTAATAATCCATCCCGCCGATATTGCTTGAGAGGAGTTACTTGGATTAACATAAAATAAATAGCTTGGTTCTGAACTAGATGAGAATGAGAGAGTGTAGTTACTGACTATATTAGTAGGTAGGCCATAGAGATTAAAGACCTTAATCATATTATCTCCGTCGCTACCGGGGAGGATTGTTCCATTCACTGAAACATTAGAGAGCACTTTAACTCCAGATGGTAATAAGGGTGCTTTTCCTACAATATTAATCCAGATCCATCCATAATTACTTATGTATTCCTTAAGGGTTTGAGGATCTACAGGAGGCAGAGTCTCTCCTAATAAATTTATTATTATTGCGCTCTTAGGAGGATTCTTAAGGAGGTCTGCATTCAGCTCAGTTTGGTTATTCAGAACTATATAATTGCTAATACCATTTTGTTTTAAGTAGCTAATCACTATTTGGGTTAAATTGCTCAGATAATTATCACCTCCTATACCCTCTGTTGCTACATCATTTTCCGAGATTAAGTAAACCGTGGGTGTAACCCTAAAGTATGGGTTATTTATCCCCCATTCAGCAAGTATGTACTCTAGCCCTACTCTAAACTCAACTCCTCCATTACCGTTATCCGAAGGATCTATTACTTCTGTGTAGGGATCATATAGAAATATAGCTACTCTATAAATATCTGTCCTATTTACTGGAAATATGGCGTCGAAACTGAATGTTCTAGGCTTGGCTGTAGAGAATATTAAGTCTTTATAATGTGTAAAAACCCACCTGCCTGTAGATTTATCTAATTTATATATGGCTATCATAGCGATCCTTAGCTTTCTAATACTACCTAAGTTAACGGAACCACTGAAGAGCATTTTCCAATAATAGTTGATTTTAGTGGATACCCTAATAAAGTCTGCATTAGTAATGTCTTTAGAAACCATTACTTTCATAGCGTAAGTATCGTACCAATTGTTATTGTTATTTATTGTGTCAAGAACTAGTTCGGGAACACCATTATGGTCCATGTCTTCCTCTCTAACAGCACCAGTAGAGTTACCTTCATTAACTAATGAACCAGAAACATCAAGTACACAGCCTGAGTAACTGCTAGGTATGTTAATTTCTGGATTAAAGGATGAATCACATACGTATTTATTCACATAATATCCGTTCACGTAATTGTATTGAGCAGTACTACCCCAAAAACTACTGGTAGAAGAATAAAATTGGTAAGTACCTAGGAAACCTGTAAAGACATCCCAGGAACCGCCAGACTTGCTTTCAATTGTTACCATGTAGAATCCGGGATGTTCGGTATCGTCCCAAATGAAGGACTGGGAGAATGTATCATCATACAGAACACCGTCGCTAGTGGTATGGCTTCCTCTAATTAATGTTATATTAGAATTCTTCACTATTTCATTATACCCTATTAGCGTGAAGCCTGAAACAGGCATGAAAATGCCTTTCCAGCCAAAGCCACCGCCGTAAGTTGCCGGTGGAACTAAGTTATTTAGAGTGGACGACTGCTTGGGTAGGATATTGCCAGTTGAGGTAACTACTTTCACGAAATAGTTTTGGGCTCTGTCTATGCCTAAGTTGAATCTTATTAATAAAGAGCTACCTGGTTGTAAAGTAGGGTAGGTTCCTGGTATCAGCCTAACTTTTGAACCACCCTCATTTAATATAGCCCAACTCACTATTGGGTTATTTTCGAGGTACTTCATACTTATGAGATAAGTTAAGTTATTGGTTGCCTTAGAAATTAATAACAAGGACTCCAAAGTCACAGGAACCGTTCCTGTATTATTAATCCACACCCCAGGAACCAAGTTAGCTCTGAGGTTGGACGAAGTAGGTGGGATTCCTCCAATCGATAACAATTCTTCCCTTTTATTTTGAAGAAATTCCTCTCTATAAGCGCCATTTGTTTGGGCTTGGTTTACAGAGGTCTGTATTCTGAGCAGCAAAGGAATTACCGCAGTAAAAATTACTGAGAGTATCAGCACACCAGCAATTAGCTCTGATTGAGCTTTTGATATCCTTAACTTCATTATTATCCCCCTCCTAAAGGTATTGAGATCTTGTTTAGAACATAGAATTTACCGCTTATTTCTGTTAATGTAGCCAGGGTTAAATAAAAATTATGCCATTCATTAGGTAATATAACCTTAATTTCAATGTATGCAGTTAGGACAGAATCGTTTATTGAGGGAATAACTTTAAAAACAGGTGCCGAAACAACCTCTAAACCAAGGCCGTTCATTAAATTAATGTCTGTCCCTTTCACATTTATAGTAGTTATTAAATCTGGTGCATTAGAGAAATTGCCGGTAGATATGTTAGGTTTCAGAACATAAACACTTTCCGAAGCCCAAAGCTTGTTTGTCTCATAAAATAAGATCTTATTTAAGTTTCCTAGGGTAATTAATGGAATAACATTAAAATAATTGTTTCCTGTTCTAGCTAACTTAACAAGTTTGAATAAAAATAGATGCTCGCTATATGTATCGTTAATAGGTATCGATCCGTGAAAAACTAATGCTAAGTATTCGTTCATTGCCTGCGAATAAACTGTATTAGAAATATCCAATTGGCTGTTAGCTAATGATGATTGCGAAACAAAGAGAGCGACAACACCTAAACCTACAGTTAAGGAAACACCAACAAGAAGAACTACAGCGATGATGTCTGCCTGAGCCTTCTTAAGGTATGTGCGTAACATCCACTTCATATGATGATCTTCGTTCATAGTCAGGTATCCTTTAAATAATTCCTTCCAAAATAATAAGTTTGTGGAACATTAACTAATTAACTATTGAAATTGGGTTTATTTATATTATCCCTAAATAACCTTCACTATATACCAAGGAATAATTCCTGCTAGGGCAAGAGACAACTGAAGAGCTTGTCCCGCAATCAATACAGCGAGAATAAACTTTCCTCTATTCTTGATCGACGTAAGTATTGAATCGGAAAACAAGAAATAAAGGAAAGGAACAAAATAAATATAGTACCAGTCGAACTCACCGTAGAGCAGGTTAATCAGTGATAAGGAAGTTAATGCAAGCATCAAAAACCTAAACTTATCTAACTTACCAACTAAACCTCTCCAAAGATAAATAAAGTATGAAGGCATAAGTAAATACCAAGAAACCCCACCTAGACCCACATAAATAATTAAGTAGTGCTTACCCAACCAAGTAAACGTGGAATTAACCATAATCGGTACACTCACTACTGAAGAATTAATGACTGACTTACTTAACGAAATAAGCACTGAAATATTGCCTGGGTAAAACCAGTACTCCACCCTACCCGCAAGCTTAAGGAAAGCAATAATAGCTAAAGGAAAAGAAAAGGAGTGCCTGTAACCCATATAAGAAATCATCATGAGATTATGATTAAATATTTCAAAAAAGCCATAATGGACAGCGTCCATAACAAATGTAGAGAAATAACTAAGCAAACTAATTACTAGAAAGAGCATGAGGTCACAAATAATGTCTTTCTGGGTAAAAACAGATCCAACCCATTTTAATGAGCCCCTAGAGAAATGCAGGTAGACCAGCTCTGAAACTAAGTAAGCAGGAACAATTAAAAGCAGGAATAAAGACTGCCATTTGCTGGCTAAAGACATTCCAGCAAGTAATCCAGAAAAACCTAGAATCCATGCAGATCTCTTCTGTTTAACTGCTCCTTTCCTTATCCAAAAAATAAATAAAGATAATGAAAGTAGGGCCATAGCAAAAGCTGACGGGTCAAGTAAGTAATGCCTGAAAACATTAAGAACTAATGAATCAGTGGAAATCAGTAACACTGAGTAAATAGCAGCATACCTAGATACTTGATTAAAAATATAGTATAAGGCAAAAATAGAAGTAAAATAAAATATTAAGTTCAACACCCAAGGAATTTGAGCCAAAGAGAAAAAACCAATTAAGTACTTACCTAAAGGAGGATGTTCAGGATTACAGCTTAGAGGAGGTAACCCCTTAAGAAGCTGTTCACCACACTTTATATAGATCTCCTGATCCCCATAATAAGGTACACCTGAGTAGGGAGCTAGATAAGAAAAACACCAAAAAACGACCGCAGATATAGAAAAAACAACTAGAAAAGGCCAAACCCTTCTTAAGGTACCGTTAATCATCAAGGAAGCTTCTCCAAGCAAGATGAAGACATAGTATTTTTAAGCATTCATATAGGGCTGAAAATATTAAACTCTAAAAAGACTTGAGAATTTAGTTTAGCTATCAACTGGAGGGGGAGGAGGCTGTTATGACTGTTGAGTATACATTACCAGCTGCAGTATAGATTTTTACTTGATAGCTAGCTCCTGGAGTTAACTGTGTTGTGCCACCAACTAATGTTAGGGTGCTAGTAATGTCCTCTCCAGGACGTATTGTTATTTTAGTAACATTAGTGAGCGAGGTTCCTACAACTTCAATCTTGGTGATTACTGCTGAAGCTGATCCGCTATTCTTTATATGTAAAACTGTTTCATTATTTGTGTATAACTTGCTATCAGGCATTATTTGTAGTTGTTCTGTTGACCCGAAGGTCCCCCATATTCCCATTATCCATCCTATTACTCCTATCGCTATCACTAGTGTTACAGCAATTATGATTACCGTGGCTAAAATAGGTGATATAGCTTTTCTATTTATCACTACTTAACTCACCAGAGTTATTATTTGGGTGAAGCTTTATATAATTGTGTGCCCTATGGATCGAGGGGTTCTTTATTCCTTAAGTATTTATAGGGTATTATTTTTGAGTGAAGAGGTTATGATGCCTTGATGGATTTAGTTAAGATATTCATTAGGTTTCCTGATGCTGTATAGAGTTTTAGGCTGTAGTAGGTGTTTGCTGTGTAGTTGCTGTTTAGCTTTATTGTGTAGGTGTTTTCTTTCTGTGGGTTAATGGTTATGTTCGTTTTGATTGTTTCTTTATTCAGGATCTCTATCTTGTATATCCTTACTGGTGCCCCGCCTATGTTTGCTAGGTGTAGTTTAAGCACCCATTGGTTGTTTTGTTTAGTTATTTGTGTGTCTGGATATATTTTAAGGAGTTCTGGTTGCTTAAGGTTCCAGTAGACTGATAGGAACCATCCTGTGAAGGCAGCAGCTATCGATACGGTTACCGCAATAATGACTACCTCACTTATTATGTCCGATATTGCTTTTCTTTTCTTTATTGGTTTACGCATTTTCAGAGCCCCATCATTGATAAGGTACCTAGTATGGTTGCTGTTGAGAGAACAGTCATTATTGCTGCGTGCTTGAATCCAGCACCCAGGTTTAGTTCGCTTACCTTGCCTGCAACGAGACCCATAATCACTGCGTTTATTAGTGTTCCTGCCGATAGGACGGTTATTAATGGAGCCAGATGGTTTGGCGCCACGCTCTTCGAGCTCTGTAGGAGCATATTTATTATTATTATTGGTGATGACGCTAGGAGGAATGTGCCGAAGTAGGGGAGGAATACATAGGCCCTTAACCTCCTCCTTAACTCGACTTCAGCTTCAGCTAGGTCTTGAGTGAATCTCGCTAGGGCATCAATAATGTCTGGTGAGCCACCACCCACGGTTATTGAGTCAGTGAGGAACCTAAATATGGCTATAACGAACCACTCGTGTATTTCTCTCAGAATTCTTTTCAGTGCCTTCTCTAGACTCATTCCTGAGGATAGTGCTGCCGCTGCCTTACTCACTACAGGCGTAAGGTTCCCGTAGTCTCTGTTGGCTAAGGAAATAATGCATTTCTCAGGGCTTAATCCCGTCTTCCTGACCTCACTTAGGTCCCTAAGGAAGTCTGCTGTCGAGTTTATTAGTCCTCTAGAGTTCTTCATTTCCTTGCTGTAGGCTATCCAAGGAGGTATAGTGACTGCGAGTATAGCTAAAGTTAGGGCTATAGTTATGGTTTTTGCTCCACCAAGATCTAACTTGCCCATTAGTGCGCTATAGCCATTCATGCTTATCAACGTGCCGAAGAAGATGATTATTGCGAAAGGCAGGGATGTTAGGGCAGCCACGTAGGCACCATACCTCTTTACAGGAGTCCTCGGTTGAGCGGCGTGAGCCATAAAAAGAACCATAGCCCCGATAGCTGGTAATCCAACGAAGTTGTAGAGGGAGGGCATAAGTAGGTTTGATGTTGCTCCCGCAGTTGTTGTTCTGCTTGCCTGTATTGCTGTCAAGGTACCTGATACTGAGAAGAAAACGAATATCGTTATCGACATAATGACCCCCAGAATAATGTATACCTCCAGGAAGGAACCTAGTCTCTCAATAATTGATCTTAATTCACTCATTCTTGCAGCAAATAGTTCCCTGGTCCTTATCTCTAAGTAATGGATTACGTCACCACCGCTCCTTAGGGTGGTTATGTAACCAAGCATTAAGTCCCTGAACTTAGAGCTTGGGTGGAACCTAACCACAATATCTATGGCTGTCAGTGGGTCCCTACCGAAGAACCTCATCTCAGTAATTATTCTGTTTGCTTCCTCCTTCATTGACTTAAATACCCTTAGGTTAGCTACTCTCTCAAGTATCTTGTCTACGGGCACACCCCCCTTAGCCATCGTCGATACATAAGCCATGAAGAAAGGAAGCTCATTATCTACTGTTGCTTTACGTGAGGAAGCCACTGTTGCAGGGTAACTTATTTCTATGGCGAAAACCATCAGCGGGATTATTGCTGCTACAGTAACTAAAATCAGGAGCATCGTGAGGGGTAAGGGAATGAAGAGGGCAAGCGTTAGTGCGGCAACACCCACTATGAAGGTAGTTATTGTGGTGTTGAGAATTATTCTCGCTGCATAAATTATTGGGTGCTCACTTAACCCAGCCTTTAGTATGGCTTTATCTAGCTCGAACCTCTTAGCCAGTCTCTTACCTGCATTCTCAAAGAGAGCTAGGCCTACTGCATCCATAATTTCCTTAAAGGTAGGTTTCCTATATCTTGGGCGTCCCTTAATTCTGGTGGCTCTTGAAGCCATAATTACCTAGCCCCTATCTCCTTAAGGACGCTCTGCGAGTTTATGTAGTACTTCTGCACGTACTTAGCCACATCCCTGTAGGACCTAATGTTGTTAGTAGCTAGCCACTCCAGTATGGCCCTCCTTCTTGAAACCTCCTCAATCAACTCATCAATTCCCTTACCAGTTATGTCACCTATTTTCTCAAGAATTAAGCTCCTACTTAAGTCAACGTCAAATATGTCTCTAGCAGGATCCCACTTAGCGATCTCATCATACCTCTCATAATCCCTAATCTCCCAAACGTTAGTTACTCTCCTAATGGGCCTAGGTTTCCCGCCCTCCTTATGAAGCACTAACCTCTTAATAACTAAGGCAAAATTAACTAAGGGAATATATGCTGGAGGAATATTCATTGGTGGTGACGTAAGCCTCTTAACAGCAGCATCAAGGTTTTCAGCATGAAGGGTAGTCATGCCTGAATGCCCAGTGTTATGGAGGAGTACAGGAACATTACCACCAAAGAACGACTCAGTACCGGGAACGGAGATGTCGTAGATATATCCTCCGTAGGGTTCTTTCTCCACAGCCTTAACTTCAGTAATCATGAGGTCGCCGTTCATGACTTCACGAAGCCTCTGAATTAGCACCTTAGTTTCTTCAGTTAGCTGTCCTTTCTTCTCGACCCATTGAAGAACTATCTCAGCAACCTTTCTTGAAACAGTTTTTTCCTTCATTATATAGGTGAGCTCGTGAGGCATGCTCTTTGCTCCAGAAATTCTGGTGAGTCTAAGCAATGGTGCTGTAGGGACTTTCTCAGATGAGTCAGGTTCCCTGAAGGACCCGTTAGGGTATAGGTCCACCGAAAAGTATGTTCCTATGCTGTTCTCACCTATGCTTTTTTCCTTATGTATGGTTGCAGGGAGGCCGTGGAGTCTAGCTAGCCACACGATCTCTTGAGCAAGCCTCTTGTCTGGCGTCCTATAGGAGGCGTATCTTCTCTTCAGAGTTCCTTCAGTATCTGCTTTCAGGCCCTCGAAGAATGCCATCACCACAGATTTAGGTGACCTGAAGATTGCTGGAGGAACTCTCTTTTCATTTTTTTCCCTTCCCAGGAGTTTTGCAAATAACTCCGCCAGGAGCGTATTGTTGTACGTTATTAGTACGTGGCTTCCTTTATCCATAATGCGCGGTTCTAACTCGAACTTCCTCCTCATGACCTTAATGATTTTCTTACCTATTTTTTCTTTCTTAGGTGGTTCTAGAGAGAAAGCAATTTTCTTACCTCTTCTTCCATAAACGCGTCCCTTAGCAATGTAGGCTCCTAACACGAAAGCCAGGTCCTCATCTAGGTCTATTAGGGCCGGTATTTTCTTACTTCTCGTCCACCTCCTCACAAGGATTTTCTCCCTTTCTTTCTTACTTCCTTCATACGCTAAGTAAGTACCTAACTTCACCGGGTTCCTCCCTGCTTTCCTCTTTATGTGTTCAGGTATCCTGTCTAGGTAATCCTTACTGGGGTCCCCAATCTCATCAATTATGTCTATGGTTACGTAAGCCCTTTCTTGCTCTCTCTTGTTTGAGGTCTTTCTCCTGAAGGTCACTAGGAACTCACCCGGCTTAATGTCTTTAACTGGTTTTTCATGAACTTCAAGGGTTTCTGGATCCATCACGAAGACGCTGTGGCTACCAGTGGCTTTAATGTTTCCTCCTCCTTCATACTTAACAATATATATTTCGTCTGTCTTATGTCTAAGCACGTACTGAATAGGTTTCCAAATCACTGAATAGCCTTCGTGGGATAGGACTTCATAGCCATCAACCTTCTTAGCTTTTCTTTCTTCACCTTCACTATAGAATTGGTCGATGAAGGCACCAATGGGGGTGAGCTCTGTGTTCCCTTCCTTATCCCTCAGCAGTACTGGGGTGTCCCATGAGACGCTTGCTACTGCTTGGAAGAGGACGTAGGCTTCCTCACCTCTTACCTCACCAACTATGATTACGTCCGGCCTATACCTTAGTGAGACCTTAACTAGGTGGAATAGGGTGATTTCTCCTGCTCCTCCACCACCTAAGTAGGAGGGTCTTGATACCAGCTGCACCCAGTTCTCTTGAGGCAGCCTTAGCTCTGGAGTGTCTTCGATAGTGACTACCTTATAGGTTGGTCTCAGTAAGTTAGCTAATGCGTTAAGGGTTGAGGTATTATGGACTATTACGTTATTTGCTTCGAAATTCTGGGTTTCTGGGACGTCGAAGTCAAAGACAAATTTTTCGGGAGGTATTTCAGTAACCTCAGTGACTTCGTCTGAGAGGACCTGTTGTTGGATTAATGGGGTCTCGAGCGAGCTTATGCTTAATTGTTGCTTGCCGTAACTCACTGGTGACTGAATGGATCTAGAGCTCAAATTAATTCTTGTGGATGAACTCATCAAGGTAGGGAGCTCTTGACCTACGAGGCTTTCTGAGGGCTTAACTTCCACTAACCTCCTTCCCTTCAGCGCAAGGAGCGAATGGTCCTCTGTAACATCAACGTAGTTCCCACTCTTGAGCTTGATTCTGAACATTCTCTTATCATTTATGTGTTTAATTAAGGCTCTAGGCCTGTACCATCCACACTTAAGTGTTTTTGGGTCACAGGACCTGATAAGTATTTTGGGGTTCAGGATTAGCTGTATTCCATTACCTAAGCTTACGGCTTCATTCCTTAAGTAGCTCCATAATTCATTAATGCTGTGTTCCTTCACTGAATCCCTTATCTTAACCAGCAACCTCATTCTTCCTGAGACGCTCTTGCCTGCTCCAGTCACACCCAATATTAAGGAAGTCATCTTGTAATCCATAGCTAACCAGAAATAAGCTGCTAATTCAGGAGATATTGTTCCGTAATTAATTAAGTCAATAATAGTTATTGGGTCCTCCCTGAACTTCCTTACAGTGAAGGTCGAGCCAGCTGTGGAGACTTCCTTCTGGAAGGTTGCCGCAACCCTATGACCTCCAGGAAGTATTGCGTCAAGTATTGGGTAAGCCACAGAAATGTGTTTACCTGCCATATGAGCTAACTTAAGCACGTACTCATCCAGCTCATCGCTCGATTCGAAAACTATATTGGTTGGGAGGGATTCGTACTTCCTGTGCCATACGTAAACAGGTTTACCGGGTCCATTGCACGAGATATCCTCAATGTTTTCATCCCTAAATATAGGATCCAGCTTACCATAACCCAGGAGATCCCTCTCAATATAGTAGCCTATCTTACTCCAAGAAAGGCCAGGAGTTCTACCCAGCCTTATCTGGAATATTCTGATTGCTTTCCTAGCGTAAGAAAGCAGGTATTCGTGAAGATCTACACTACCTGAGGGGGGTTCGAGCTTCCATGTGATGTAATCAATGATTTCTTTGAATACCTCTTTTTCCCTTTGGTTGAGGGAGACCTCCTCAACCAAGTAAATCAGGTTACCTGCTTTTAAGTCCTCAACTATGTGAGCGTAAGCCCAAGGCTGGTAAAGAGGGTATAGTTCGATGGGTTTCATATGTGCTTTAAACAGTTTTTCAGCTCTCTCAGTCAGTCTAGGTGCTTCAGAAGTTAATTCAAGAGTTTCTTCATGGATACTTAATAGCTCCTCTTTATTTTCTTCTTTCTTGAAGGCGCCCTTTAACTTGCTTAGAAAACCCGGCATTATCCCCCAACATGTTAACTAGTTGTCAAATATATTCTTATATCTTAAGGACGTAATTAAGTTTGAGGGTGTGAATATCTTGATTAAAAAATCATTACCCCACACAATAATAGCTTCGGTGCTCGCATTGCTTCTCCTCCCTTCCCTATTACTTTCGTTAACAAACACGTTAGTTTCTTTTTCATCGGACCAAACCCCTGCAGCACCGTTTATTTATAGGGTTAATCTCTCGATACATCCTAAGGCAGTATACATGCTTAATGATCATGAGGTCTTCATTGTTGGGGATTTGAATGGTTCCGCAGTAGCGGAGGTGCTGAACATCACCTCACCTTTCAATCCTCCTACGGTGATCCAAACATACCCTATGGTCGGCTCAGTAAGTGCTGTGGCTACTAACGGGTACCCTGTCGAGCGAATAGCTGTCGGTACTGATGAGGGAGATTTAGCGCTCTTTAAGGTGAGCGGGGGGAGGATATACTTACTTCTTCAGTCGGTCTTAGGAACGGATTACCCAATTAACAAGCTACTGATTCTGAAGGGTAGCACCGACTATAAGGTTGCGGCATTAACTGGTAGGAGAGGTGGTGGTGTTTGCACGACATGCCATATTTATGTGTTTGATGAAGCAAGTGGTAATGCTTTAAGGATAGGCCCAGGAGAAGGTAACGCCACCCTTTCAATATCTAATGTGCTTCCACAAGACATTGCAGGGGCTTTAACAGTGGGTAAGGAAGGCTTCTTTTATGACGCTCGTTACTTCGTAGTTACTTGGTTGCCAACAAAGTTCTACAGCTTAATAATTAACGTCACGTATAGGGAGGTTATTAATGCTACCTTACTAGTAAAGCCAGCAGCCAACGCATTAATTAAGTTAGTGATTTACAATACATCAACGCATACAGTATTTAATTACGGCGTCAATGCAAACAGTAAAGGATTAGCGACTGTCGCAATACCTCTAGGGTACTCTGTTAACTTGAGCGTGTCCGACCTTAAAGGAGGTCATTATGGGGCGCATGTCACGCCGGAAAACGTTACTCCCTTAGGTAAGGCTTACGTAGCCTTGCAGCTCAATGCCACCCCAATAACTTTACCAGCTAACCTACTCTATAAGACCCCGCCTTACGAGTTAGCTGTTCCTCACATAATAAACGTAGATAATGTCCCTAAAACCTTCAAGTTCGTGACCACGTTAGATGATGCTGGAGTTAATCCTGCAGCAACAGGGTTAACATTGCTTAAAGGCGACTTAAGCAATAAATACATACTACACTATTATGACCCCTCAG
This sequence comes from Desulfurococcales archaeon, assembly GCA_027083115.1. Taxonomy (GTDB): domain Archaea; phylum Thermoproteota; class Thermoprotei_A; order Sulfolobales; family NBVN01; genus S013-73. The sequence goes on along the minus strand of JALWQN010000033.1, from coordinate 2,542 downwards.
ACGGGTCACTCATCATTAAGTCGTACGATCTGTCATTCAAGCCCTTGAACACTGTTAAGGACGTTGTGGGAAGCAACCTTAAGTCCTTGGGTGCCTTCACGTATCCAGACGAGAAAATTGTCCTTAGTGCATTCCAAGAAGGTAAGGTCAAGTCCTACATTGCTTCAGGCAGTAAGTACGTCTTTTACTATGAGTTAGTTGTTGGTGGGAAAATTAACCGTTTTCAAGTGATTCCAGCATCCACAGGCTATTACTACTTTATACACTCAACTAACGGCATGCAAGTAGTGACTCTATATCCTTATCAATTACCTATCTTCAGGGTGGGCACAAAAATAAGTTTTGCAGAAGGTTCTGTGGATAGCTATCTTACTAAGGGCTTAGATTATGGGGTAATTGCTTACCCTAATTACTTACTCATTATGGAGCACGTCTCAGGGATTATTGCTTCCCAAAAACCTGTGGATTTAAGTAATATTATGGCCCCATCGCTTAAGGTGCTGATTAAAGCACCTCAAGGACTCGGATTGAACGGTACTTCAGTTACTCTTGTATTGCCTGGTAATGAAACTGTGGTTAGGGAGGTTAACGGCACTTCATCGGCGGAGCTGGTATTCCCTAATATGATTCCAGGACTTAATTATACGCTAATTGTGAAGAGCCCTAAGCAATACGTAACCGCATTCACAAAAACATTCCAAGTCACTAATTACTCAGATATTGAGATCCCTGTTAAGTTAGTCTATAAGATATTTTCCCTCAGGATAAATGTTATGGATAATCTAACTGGTAGGCCCCCAACAGTTCCTTACGATGTTTTTATTGATGGTAAGGAAGTTGCTTCTAAGGTTAACGAGTCTTCAGTTCTGACCAAGGCTGTGTACGGGAATCACATAATCGAAGTTAAGCCAGCTAAGGGGTATGAAGGGGTTTACGCAGGAACAGCTAAAAACATTAGTTTAGTCCGTAATTCTTCAGTAACTCTTCGGTTATCCCGGATTAAATATCCTCTTCAGATCGTGGTTGCTGACAAGATCTCTAAATCTCTTCTTGCGCCTATTGAGGTGATTATTAATGGGTCGTTAAGCAAAGTCATAAGT
>JALWQN010000033.1:0-1432 GCA_027083115.1 Desulfurococcales archaeon | reverse complement strand
GTTATGGAGGGAACAAAGCAGTGTTTCAGCTTCCATACGGTCATTACTCCGTTGTTGCGAAGCCTGTTTCTGGGTATGAGAGCATTTACTTACCTACGCAAGCTGTAGTCTTCGTTAATAAGCCAGTTGTTTATTCCCTAGTGATTCTTAGGAAAGAGTATAATTTAACCGTTAAGTTAGTGGATAAGACCGTAGGTAAGGTGATCGCTCCCTTCAACGTCTACGTTAATGGTACCCTAGCGGCCTCCAACGTGAAGAATGAAGCGACAATAAGGTTGCCTTACGGGACATACGAGGTTTCAGTGTCTCCTTCCCCGGGGCATGCAGGAGTATATACTGTCCCTAGACCTAAGCTAGTTAAGGTAGTCAGTAATGCCTCAGTGACTTATCCCTTAGTCAGGAAGTTCTATAAGGTTAAGGTTTTAGTGACTGACGATCAGGGAGTGCCTCTTAAGGACGCTCAAGTAACTTTCTACAGCGTAGATAAGGGTGGAGTCATATCTACATTAATTACTGATAACTCAGGAACGGTCTATAACTCCCTATTTTATGGCGGTTACAGAATAACTGCTTCAGCCAAAGGATTCTATAGCTCATATAAGGACCTAGTACTCAATAGGGATACGGACTTAAAGATAGTGCTTCAGCCAATGCCCTTAACGATAGTCATTAGGTTTTTGCCAGTTATTGCAGTAATAATAATAGCTATAGTGGCTGTGGTTGTTGCCCTAAAGATTAAGGCTAAGATAGCTGAGAGGCTCCCTGAGCAGGAGCTTTTCTGAAGCTTTCCTAATAACAAAACCTTGCTTCCTCATGTTTTTATTAGGTTTAGATAACCTTAATCATTAAGGCCGAAGGTACTTCATCATGATAGATTACCGTTATCTTTAGCTCTATGTCCATACCACCAAGAACTTCCAGGTCCTTCTTCACTGCCTGAAGCCGAGTGATTTTGTTGTTTAGGGTCTCCACAACCTCCTCTAGTGCCTGAACCTCCTGAAGTGCTGTAGGGTTCATCACTAACTTAAGGCTCTTTAGCTCTACAACGTTCGGTGAGGACTCTCCCTTGCTAGCGCCTCCCCCTAACTTCGTTAGTATTTCCTTAATTTTCCTTTCTTGCTCTACCTTAATCCTTAAGTCTTCCAACTTTCTGAGTAATTCACCCAGGGTTTTCCTTAAGTCACCTAATTCCTCATCAACGCTTTTGAGGAAGTCCCCGAGACTAGAGAATTCCTTCACTGCAGTAACCAAGGCTTAAACACCTATATAAATTGTTAAGTCCTAAATTAATAAGTTTCTCTCAGGTGAGGATTCAATGCTTGTGGCTGACGGACACGCCCACGTAAGCCCTAAGGGGTTAGGAGGGCTTGAGGTAGGTAAGAAGTTTAAGGGTGCTGGCGGCTGGTTTATGGCTGTGGTATCTCTTCCCCCA
>JALWQN010000032.1 GCA_027083115.1 Desulfurococcales archaeon | reverse complement strand
TATGTGCTTCACTTAGCTTACCATCTCTGAACACAGCTAACGTAACATTATTCTCATTAACATCAACAGAAACAACATTACTTGGACTATATATGACCTCAGAGTTCTTCTTAAACGTTAGGTATATGGTGACCTTTCCGCTATTTAGTTTAAGTCTTAGTTCACTAGAAAGCTTCCACCCATTATAGAGGTATCTATGTAGTTGCTCATGATTTCTATAGTGTATCTTTACCCATCCTCTATGAGTTCTCAGCCCAATAACTCCATCGCTTAGTCTCCAGTCCTGTGAATCAGAGTAGACTATCGTTACTTTCCTTACTACTGGTTTACTAGTCTTAGCTAATCCCTTCTTCTTCAATTCTCTGAATGATTTAGCTCTCCTAGTAGCATCCCTTGATAACCCTAGTAGGTAGCCAAGGATATTTCTCTCTAAACTTGCGGTAGAAGACTGTATGAAGAGTAGATTGTGATGCTTTGTGTTCTACAGCATAATTTACCATTTCTTGAAGCATACTCCTATAAGCATCTGTAATCTCTCTAAGAGCTTGCCTACCGATTCTATTAGTCCATGCTTCTAGGACTACTGTTCTCTTAAGGGTCTTTAACTGCTTGTTCAATTGCTTCCACCACTTTCTTGTATTTCCTACTACGCTTGCCATAGATTCTACCAGCAAAGCTAGTGACAATCGCTATCAAATCCTCAACCAGTTCTTGATAGTAGTCTTTTGGTTCCTCACGGAAAGCAACTATTACCCTCACCCCATATGCTTCAAAAAGTTCTTTGAGATAAGTGAAGCCAAATCTTGTTAGTCTATCCCTGTAAGCTACCACTATAGCGCCTATCTCCTTTTTTCTAGCCATCTCTATGAGCTTCCTTAGCCCCTTCCTATCTTCTTTGAGACCACTGGCAATATCCCTGACAGCTATGTACTCTACCTGTGGGAAGTGTTTTCTAACAAACTCCTCTAGAGATGATACCTGTCTTTCCAAGTCGTCCTTTTGGGTACTACCACTAACTCTGGCATAGATTACAACTCTTCTCAAACCAGCGTAGATTCCCTTAGTCAATCTTTCAAGCTCTAACTCTGGTATATACCACCTACCATGAATGTTAATAGCTCTAATTTTCCCTTCCTTAATCCACTTAATAACACCACTACGACTAATACCCACCAACTTAGCAAACTCACTAAGCTTATACAGCTTCTCCATACTACATCAAGTATTCACTAGTGTTTAAAACTATTTAAAAGTATCGTTAAAACTGAAACAGCCTTAAGGATTAAGTACCTCTTCTCGTTAAAGTTAAGATACAAAGCTTATAAAACGGAGGCACTTCTATCTTTAGGGATGTGTTTTGAGTGATGCAGCTCAAAGATTATTGAGTGAGAATGTAGGACGAGTCGTTCTAGTTAGGTTGAGGGAAGGCAGAATACTTAGGGGGACGCTAAAGAGCTTTGATCAGCACCTAAACATAGTGCTTGAGGATGCTGAAGCCTTAACTGATAGTGGTCCAGAGAAGTTAGGTATGGTCATAATTAGGGGGGAGAATGTAGTCCTGATTTCTCCTGCCTAATTGAGGGGGTAGATAGTGAAGGGAACCTCCTCTATGGGGAAGAGAGGAAAGAAAAAGACCCACATAAGGTGCCCTAGGTGCGGTAGGCACTCGTTTAATGTTGCTAAGGGTTACTGTGTAGCCTGTGGTTACGGCAGATCTAAAAGAATGAGGAGGTATTCTTGGGGGGCTAAGAAAGTAAATAGGGTCAGGGTCAAGTAATGTCCTATCTTATTTAAGGATTTAATAACTTTCTCGACCCTAATTAATTTATGAATTAACTTTACACCGTAACAGGTGATTAAGGTTTGAGCCTTAAGAAGATAGTGCTGGACGTGCTTAAGCCGCTTAAGGGGCATTCAATACCTGAGTTTGCTGAGGTTTTAGCTTCAGTGGATGGGGTTAAGAGGGTTAGCGTCATAGTTAATGAGATTGATGTTGAGACAGTCACATTGACTGTGACTGTTGAGGGGTCTGATATTGATTATAGCGAATTAAGGGATCATGTTGAGCGCCTTGGCGCCGTAATCCATAGTGTTGATCAAGTAGTTGTTGAGTCAGAGGAGGAAGAAGAGTAAGGCATGATACTGCTCCAGGTAATTCTGGCGCTACTGATTTCGCGTGTGCTTGCCCTACTTCTTGATAGGGTTGATGTGCCTGGAATAACTTCCTACATACTTACAGGTATACTGCTTGGTCCGTACGTTCTGGGATTAATAACTAATGTCTCTCCAGACATCCTAGTGAATTTCTCAATAATTCTTTTGTTTTTTTATTCAGGCCTTAACGTAGATTTCAAAGGCATAAAAAGCTACTTTAGGGGGGCCTTACTAACGACCATCAGTGGCGCTGGAGTAACTATAGCGTTAACTTTAGCTATTCTTCCATTACTTCATTTCTCACTAATAGCTTCCCTCGTGATAGCTATATCCATAGCAAATACAGCAACGGAGGTTGTTGTTGTTATGTTAAAGTACGTTTCTGGCGTTAGTGATGAATTCAAGAGAGTGCTAATAATGGCTTCATTTCTGGATGACTTGATCGCTGTGGGCTTCATTGCTGTGATTAAGGGAGCTGTCCTTGGCGACTATATGTCTATATTTCTTGAGGTACTGAAGCTATCTGTCTTCATTATTGTTGTTTTGGGAGTGATGTATTTAGGCGTCAGGAAACTTTCAAAACTCATTTATCCTTTAGTCATTAACTGGGATTACTTACTTATTTTCTCTTCGGCAGTACTTTTCGGATTAGTTTACCTAGCTATGGTTTCAGGAATAGGTGAGGTTTACGGGGCTTACGTAGCTGGCTTATCGATAAGCATGTTAAGACTTGTTAGGGACCCGATGCTTGTCTATAACGTTAGGGTAGAGGAGTTAGTGAGTAGAATGACTACAGTTCTTGAGTTCTTCATAGTTCCCGTTTTCTTCATCTTCATTGGCGCTAAAACCGATCTGGGTTCGATGTTCTCATGGGGAACTGGGGTTGTTCTAGCGTTAGCTATCTCAGGAAAGTTTTTTGGTGCGTCATTACCTTGGTTCTGGAGAAAGAAATACAGCTACGGTTCCATGATGGGTTTAGCCATGAATGTTAGGGGCTCACTTGAGCCTGCAGTGGTCCTCACCGCCTTAAGTAAGGGATTAATAGGTATTCCGGTATTCACTGCTGTAGTTTCGGTTTCCTTAATAACTTCAGCGTTAATACCTTTGGTATTTAAGGTACTGGCTGGGTACGTGGAGACTTAAATTTAGGGAGCTCCATAATCATGGAGTTCATACCTTAAATTAACCGGTAATGACATGTGTTACTGGTGGATGACTTGGGTAGCAGGGGGATAGGCAGTGACATAGTTTTCGATACCCTAGAGAAGCTTTCTTCAAGCATATTCATTAATAGGGAAGTTCTGAGGCCAGACTACATACCTGATTACTTACCCCATAGACAAGAAGAAATCAGGAGATTAACTGAGGTCCTGGCTCCTGCCTTAAGGGGTGAGAGACCAAGTAATATATTCATTTATGGTTTGACCGGAACAGGAAAGACAGCGGTGGTTAAGTATGTTTTGAGGAAGCTGCAGGAATACTCAAGGTCTAAGGGATTAGGGTCACTATATTATGCCTACGTTAACTGCAGGCAGGAGGACACGACCTACAGAATACTCACTGACCTTGTTTTAGCTTTGGGTGGTAGGGTTCCCTTCACAGGTTTATCTACTGCGGAAGTCTTCAGTAGGTTTAAGTCCGTTCTTGAGCGCTCAGGGAATCTCTTAATAGCTGTTCTTGATGAGGTCGATTTCCTAGTTAAGAAAAGAGGTGATGAGCTCCTCTATAGGTTGACTAGAGTGAATTCTGAACTTAAGCGAGGCAAGGTGTCTTTAGTGGGCATAACTAATGACGTGAGGTTTATGGAGACCTTAGACCCCAGGGTAAGATCTAGCTTAGGTGAGATAGAGATGGTGTTCTCTCCCTACAACGCTGATCAACTTAGGGATATCTTAGCTGAGAGAGCTTCCCTAGCCTTCAAACCTAGCGCCCTAAGTGATGGAGTCATTGATTACTGTGCTTCCGTTGCTGCTAGGGAGCATGGTGATGCTAGGAGGGCTCTAGACCTTCTTAGGGTTTCTGGCGAGATAGCTGAGAGGGAAGGGAAAGAAGTAGTTACTGTCGAGGATGTGAGGAGGGCTAGGGACGAGATCGAGAGGGACATGGTTGTCGATGTTGTTAAGACCTTACCCTATCATGGGAAGTTAGTGCTTTTAGTTATTGCGCTGGCTGGAGGCTCTTTCGAAAGTACTGGGGATCTATACATGAAGTATAGAGAGTTAGCGAGGGGCTTGGGTGCTGAGCCAGTCACGCAGAGAAGAGTCTCTGACATCCTGAGTGAGCTAGATATGTTAGGTATAGTGACTGCTAAAGTAATTAATAGAGGGAGGTACGGGAAAACCAGGAAAGTAGTACTTAATGTTGAGCCTAAGGCCCTCATTAAGGTGTTCAGTAATGACCCAAGGATCTCATGGGTCTTTAAGAACAGTAGGGATAGATGACGGTTATTTCCCTCCGTCATTTAAGGAAGGCAGGCTCGCTACATTAATGGTTGGAGTTCTTTGCGAAAACACCTGCCCAATTGATTTAGGGATTAAGGTGGTTAAAGTTGATGGGCTTGACGCGACTTCTAAGGCCATCTCTGTAGTGAAGGAATTAAGTTGGAAGTGGGGAGAAATTGAAGCCATATTTCTTGATGGGGTGACTTTTGCGGGCTTCAACATAATTAACCCTTCCTTAATGCATGATGTGTTGGGTTACCCAGTCATTACGGTATTTAAGCACTCACTCAATTTACAAAAAATTAGGAAAGCATTAATGAATAACTTCAGTGACTGGAGGGAGAGGTACTCAATAATTAAAGATGTTTATGGGATCTCTAAGGAGGTGAGGACGGGCTGGCGAAAATTAAGGATCTCGAGCTATGGGTTAGACCCTTACGTAGTTGCCGAAATCATAACTGACCTCCAATTAACTTCCCCACTTCCTGAACCCTTAAGGCTTGCTGACCTTATTGCATCAGGCCTAACCAAGGACTCCGGTATTTTAGAATTGCTTAATGAACTCGGTAAGGAACCTAATTAAGCCTGCTTTTGTTGCAAGTGCCGAGTTCGTGATGGGGGACCTCCGCTTCTCTCACCTTCTTGAATGGCTTTCGGATCAGTATTCTCTCGTATGATGGGCGAAGCCCTCACTACGTCCTACAATAAGCAGAAGTGCTTATGATATGACGAAATGCAACACTTTTTTTACTTTTTAAGTTTCTCAGGCCTTAAAAGATCTATAAGGTTACTTAAGTACTCCTCTTCGGTTATGTCGGCCGGTGTTCTGAGGACATAGCATTGAAGTGAACCGAAGAAGGTCCTCATGGCTATTCTGGCCCTCACATCATCGACGCCATAAACCCTTGATGCTGCTTCCCTTAAGTAATTTCTGCATAGCTTTCTTACTTTATCCTTGATTTGGGGGTAGATTGTTTCTGAGGCCAGCGTATGAAATAGTAGGTGCTTAAACACGGGATTCCTGTATTTGCTTAGGTAGCGTTTCCCAATGCATTTAAGGAGCTCCACATCCCTAGCTCCCTCATTAAAGCACTCCTTAATGATATCGAGCGGTAAGCTACGTAGGGCAACCTCAAGAATCAATTCGTCCTTACTTCTGAAGTACCAGAAAATCAGTCCTTTAGAGACGCCGGCCTCCCTGGCTATGAGCGATACTGGTGCCTTAAAGAAGCCATGTATTGAGAACACCTTCATTGATGCCTTAACTATTTTCTCCCTGATATCTCCCTCATTTATTGATATCTTTCATCACCTAAGCCTAGACTTAATTTTAAGTATAATTTAACTAAATAAATTATTTAATTATTTTAAAAGAAAGCACTAGGCTCATTTTTCCAGCGTTTTCTTAAGGAAAGGTATCATTGATAAGTAAGCTATTGAGATAACCGGTTGTATTGCTGGAATTAATGCAGCAGGTATTGCTGCGGCAGCACCTATGGCCATCACGCTAACTGCTGCTGCGACGCTTTCGTTCTTGGTTATGGTGATGAAGGTCATAGCCATATGGTCTTCGTATGATTGCTTCATGACTTTACTTACGGCGATTAATGAGGCTATAAGGATGGAGTAAATCACTAGTTGTGAACCAATAGTTATTGTTGCTATATCTGGCTTAGCGATAAGTAGGTATGCCTTATTAGCTATCAGTAATGAAATCAAGACAAGCATAGAAACCATCGTAGCTAAAGAAAGGTAAGGCTTTATTTTCTTACTTATTCTTCCCTCAATACATTCCAGCACGTCCTCAACTTTCCTCAGGAGTTCCTCCAGCTTAAGCGGTTCCCCTTCAGGATCTACTGGCACCATGCTCTTGCAGGGTAACGATATCGTTGGTGTCTTAATCACTTTCTTAGCCCTTACCTTAACTAAGTAGTACCTTGTAGCCTGACCAAGGACGTAGGGAGTTATGAGGGCTAGCCCCACTGATTCCCCAAGCAACGCTAGTGGTAAATGAACTGATAACGTATTGGCGTACAAGCCAACCCATAAAGGCACAGAAACTAAAGCCCCTAAAATGCTGGTTATAGCCAATAAGGTCGCGAACTCGAGGTTCCCCTCAGCCAGCAGAACGTAAGCTATGGAAGCGCTTGACGCAGGAACCGAATTAGCAGCCACAAACCCTATAGCCACTTGCTTGTATTGGATAAAGCTACCCATCACAATAGCTAATAATGGAGCAACAACAAAGATGAAAGTTAAGCCCACGATAGTGTCTTTGACCTTCTTCCTTAATTCGTCTCCGAACTTCTCCGACCTTAACTGAATCATGGAAGGATATAATGTAGCTATGGCTAACAAAATAATCAAGTTCTTCATTAATTCCTTACTTGCCTTAAACACAGGTGCAGCATAATACCCGATAGGCAAAGCAGCAACAATTGCCAAAACCACGTAAAGAAGGAGGTATTTCCTCAGATGTTCAGCCAACCTTAAAGCATATTTCGCCACACATCTCACCTTCTACAGATAAGATCTCAAATGATTATAAACTTATCGACCGGTCAGTCAAATTAATTGGTCAATTTATAAGCAAATAGTACTTAAAACTGAAAGTCTCTCTTGAGCTAACTCGTAAAGCTGGAGGATCACTACTATGCTGTTATTTCAGTTTTCTTCTATTAGCTCATTAGCATATTTGTTTAGCATATTGAGTTAATAGGTAAGAAACCCAAGAATGGAGAGCTGTGATATGAAGTCTAATATTAATGCATACCTAAATGGTGTGATATTTCTGACGGTTGTTGTACCTTTATGTCTTACAAAGAAGTACTTCTATTAAGGGTGTTAACTTATCATAATTTTTAAACTCTGGGTTGAATTTTTCTGAGTTTAATGTTGTGGAGGATATTTGCTACTCCAGGTGAAAATTATTAGTGTTGTAGCAATTACGGTTATTAATGCAAGAATTTCAGATAGGTTTACCTGTGAGGGGTTTTGCTGAACTATTTCTGAGGGGTTATGTGTGTCTATTGCGGGCAGGATCATGGAGTTTGAGAAGATCACCTCTATAGGCATGCTAAGGTTCCCAAGCACAGCGCTTATGCCTTTCAAAACCTCTTCCTGGGAGACTCCCTTCACCACCATCTTGTTCGAATCCACACGTATAACTGGTAAGGTAGTCATGAAGTCAACCCCGAAACCGACTACCCCGTATTTCTTAAGCAGCTCCTCCTTGCTCTCATTCATTCTCTGAACGAATAAGTCGTAGAGGGATTCTTGAGCCTTAGATAAGGGATATATGAAAACAACCAAACTCCTTAATTCCATACCTAAACTCTTCTTAAGCCCTTCCCTCAAAGCAGAAATAATGGACGTATCGTTAAGCAATCCTGCTGAATTTCTATAAACGTATGCAAGGAGCGTAGTGGAGTTCACAGGTAATGCAAACTTGGCCTTAATCCCGT
>JALWQN010000031.1 GCA_027083115.1 Desulfurococcales archaeon | reverse complement strand
CTCCTAACGTTAGGCCTTATCGACTTGTCCTCATAAATTATTAGGTTCGCCTCCTTGCTGAAGGACTCAGCAAGTTCAACTGCTTCCTCACTCACTGCGTAAGGCTTAAGCAAGGCCTTATTCACTGTTCCTAAACCCATTAACTCTAGCCCGTTAATTACGTGCGAGAAGTAGCCAGGCACAGCTAACTCCCCGAGGTTAAGCTCCACGTAAGCCGTTATTCCCTCAAGCCCTTTTAGGGAGCCAGCAACCCTGCTCAAGCCCCTTAAGAACTCCTTGCTTAATTTAATTCCTTCCTCAAGCGCGTTAAGTGCTGCAGAAACCTGGAGGATCATGTCCCCAACACCCCAGATGCTCTTAGGTAGGTCGGTCACGTAGTACTTGAGGCCTAAGGCCTTAAGAGACTTAACTATTGAGCGTTGGTAGCCTCCTGAAAAAATAATTAGGTCGGCGGCCTTAACGACCTCATTCACCACATCACTATAGGTACCGGCCACAGGTAACTTCATTAGCCCGTCATAACCCCTTACGATTGCTAGGGCCTTACACCAGGAACTGATCCCAACTAACCTCTCCTCAAGCCCTAACTCAACTATGACTTCAGTGACTGAAGGCGTTAACGAAACAATCCTTAAGGGCTCCTCAGGCAGTTCAAGCCACTCACTAACCTCCCGTGAGTAAAGCCTCCTCAACCTAGCTTCCCTTATTTTAGGTTGTTAGTAATTAAATGTTAAGGATTCTTACATTTAAATTTCCCAAAAGTTAAGTGAACAAAATCAGAACGTAGAAATCAGCTTGTAAATGCCAAATTCTCTGTGTTTTAAAGCTTCTGCCTTGGGAAGCTTTCCATTGATAACCTCAATCATTTCCTTGTAGAGCCTTTCACCGGCTTCCTGAATAGTTTCCTTACCCTCTATTACAGCTGCGTAAAAGTCAATGTTGTCCTCCATTTTCCTATAGGTGTTAGGATTGCCAGTGATTTTAATTACAGGGGCTATAGGAGATCCCGTCGGGGTGCCTCTGCCGGTGGTGAAAATCACTACTTGAGCACCACCAGCCGTCATACCAGTAATAGACTCGATATCCTGACCAGGCGTATCCATAAAGTAAAGCCCCTTACCTAGAGGCTCTTCACCATACTCTAGAACCCCTTGGAGTGGTTTGGTGCCACCTTTATAAATGCAGCCAAGAGACTTTTCTTCTATTGTACTTATACCGCCTTCAATATTGCCTGGGGTAGGCTGACCGCCTCGTATATCCACGCCCATTGTCTTTGCCTTTTCTTCACACCTTCTAACAACTTCTATCAGCTTATCTGCAACATCTTTCGATACTGCTCTCTTTGCCAGTAAGTGCTCGGCGCCTATGAGCTCTGTGGTTTCTGAGAATATGACAGTTCCACCCAAATCAATAAGTTTATCTGCAACATAGCCTGCAACCGGATTCGATACAAGTCCGGAGGTTGTATCAGAACCACCACATTCTAGGGCCAATACAATATTTGAGATATCAACTTCCTCTCTCTTTAGTTTAGCGACTTCTTGGGCAAACTTGCGTACAATACGAGTCCCTTTTTCTATCGCTTTCAGAGTTCCTCCAGACTCCTGTATTGAAATGGTTTCCACAGGTTTTCCTGTGGCTGCTATTCCTTCAGCAACCCTTTCAGCCCGCACTCCTTCACAACCTAACCCTACCACCAAGACTGTTGCTACGTTAGGATTTTTGCCTAATCCAATCAATGTTTTTTCAGTAAGTTCTAGATCTGCGCCTATCTGGCAACAACCATGCTGGTTAGGAAGCGCAACGGCACCTTCCACACTATTTGCAATACGCATAGCTACTTCACTAGCACAAACTACGGAGGGTATTACTAGTATATGGTTTCTTATACCCACTTTCCCATCGGGCCTAACATATCCTTGTATCTTCATTTTTCATTCACTTCCCAATCGCCTCTACCTCTTAGACTCTCAATGTTGTGCACGTGAACATGTTCACCCGCTTTAATTGATTTAGTTG
>JALWQN010000030.1 GCA_027083115.1 Desulfurococcales archaeon | reverse complement strand
CATGTTACCAGACTTAATAACTTAAGTGGTTTCCCCCTATACATTTCATTGCTTGAGCTTTCATTAGCTGTCCCCATGACTGTCGGAGCATCTGTGCTTTTTGGGTTTAACCTAACAGAAGCATTAATCCTTGGTTTAATAGGTAGTTTCTCAAGTACAGTCTTTACCTACAAACTTCTTGAGGAGATAAAGCCTGAGATCAGCGATGTCTATAGAACAGTCCTTATGGTTGCTGCAGTAGAGGATATCATAATTGTGGTTGCTCTAGCTATGATTAGCGGTGGAGCTAATCCTCCAACACTCTTCATTACCGAGCTACTGGCACTTGCTATAGCGTTATTCTTCATATTTCTTGAGTTCTCAAGAAAGGTCTTGTCAAAAATAATTAAGGCTGATGAGACGGGCCTTATACTACTCATCACCTACGGCTTACTTGCAGGAGTAATTACTTCCTACATTGGCTTAGGGCCGGCTTTCGGGGCCTTCATTGCTGGATTAACTACCTCAAGCATTAAGTCATCTAAGAAGCTGATGAAGATGTTTAAGCCCGTTAGGGCAGTATTTCTTGACCTATTCCTTATATCGATGGGGATAACTATCTCGTCTACGCCCCTAACATCAACTCAATTGGTTATTGTCGTAGCAATCTCATTAATTCTTTCATTGATTCACGCTTTCTCAACAGTTTTCTCATCAGTGAGTGTAGGTGGCTTAGGACTAAAGCATGGTCTTGAGGCAGGCTTTTACTTATCTACATTAAGTGAGCTCGCCCTAGTTATTTCTTACTACTCCTACCTAGAAGGTCTGGCATCACCGTACATAATGTCAGTAGCTGCCCTCTCAATTCTTTTCGGGTCAGTTAATGGTTCGTTACTCGTTAACCATAAACGAAAAATAATTGATTCAGTAATCGGTTCCTTAACCTCAGAAATCACTACAGCGATAGACGGGTTAGGGGTTAGCTTAAGGGGAGTTATGTGTAGCCCCGCCCACACGATCCTGAAGGGAATATTCAGGACAGTAATGCATAGTGTTGGCGAAATACTCCTGATGACGTTGGGCTTCACCGTAATTGCCTTAGAAGTGAATTACAGGTTCGGGAGTAATGCAGCCCTAATAACTACTGCTGCACTAGCGCCTCTAGCTACCTATGTCCTTTACAGACTCACTAAGAGAATTAAGGCAGGAGTGCATGCCTTACTCCAGGAATTGAGTTCTGACCTCACAACAGGGGTGGAGCCAGCTATAAGGAACGCACTGTACGTTGTTATGGCAGTAGTAACTACGGAATTAGCGTCCCTAATTATTCTCTACCATTACGGAACCTCCTTAACGAAGACCTTAGGTAGTGAAGGGTTAGGAATCATTAGCTCAACCCTAGCCTTAACTCCAGCATTAAGCGGTGCATTCCTGATCATTTATTTGTTAATGCACTTCAGGAAAACAAGCAATCAATAGGTTAGCACGGATGAACACTATCTGAAACATTAATTGAGGAATTAAGTAATTAGTTTATGGTGATTAAGAATTAACCCTAAAGCCTTAATTGCCTGCTTAATTACTACATTAATCATTGTTTCGGCATACTCATTAACTCTTTACTTAAGCCTACAGAAAATAAGAGGAAATTATGAGAACCTAGTGCTCGCCTACAACAATTTCACACAAGAATATGAAGGACTGAGAATTAACTATAGCCTGCTGAAGCACGAGTACAGAGACCTGAAGGCAGCTGAGGCAGCACTCTTCAAAAACTACCAAGAAACGGAGTTTAAGTATAATGAACTTAAGGAAGAATACAATGAATTAGTAACCGCCAACAAGGAATTGTTCGCTAACTTGACCGCACTTAAGGAATGGCTGGAAAGTAATGTAACGAAGTACGAAGGGATTATTAAGGAACTGAATGACTCCTTAAGCAATTATGAGGAATACGTGAGTGAGGTAAACGTATACACATCATTAACTACCGTCAATCAGTCATTAAGGAATTACTTCCTTAATGAAGCCCTAAACTCAATTAGGCCCTATCTAAAAAGGTTCGGCTCCTTCAGTAAGGAATCACTAGTTATTAAGCTCTATGAGTGGGTAATGAATAATACGTACTACCAGAAAGACCCTTACGTCCCCACCTACAGTTGGGGGCTTTACGACAACATTTGGAAATTACCTAATCAAACGCTCATACAGGAGGGCGGCGACTGTGAAGACTTAGCTCTCCTTATTTATGCTGCACTCAAGAATTACGGGATTAAGGCATGGCTTATTTTTTGGTGGAACGGGAGTGAAGGAGGCCATACTGCAGCAATAGCTAAGTATAGCGGAAAATGGTACTTAATAGATCCAGTTAAGAACTGGCTGAACGGCTATAGCTACTACTTAAGGATGCGCTTGAGTAAAGGAAGCAAGGGAGTGAATGTCTTAATTCAGCCCCTATGGCTTAATCCCACACTAAAGAAGTGGTTAATTAATGATGGATTAGCAGCTCCATTATGGGTTAATTCATCCTCGGGCTTCGTAATTCAGGTAAAGCAAATTAATGGGGTTAGCGACTTAGGTTCTTTAATAGAAAGTTGGTTAAGCGCGTGGGGGAATAAGTTCACTAACTACAGCATTATGGATGTAGGTATATACAAAGAATTCAGTAATGTATCTGAACTAATTAATTATCTGAGAGGGGGTTGAGGAACTTAGGTCCTCCTGAATGCTTCATTTCCCTTAATCACTACGCCATAATACTTCATTGCTTCCTCAGCAGTAATTAGGCCATCAAGATAATCCTGAAGAACTCTCTCAGTATCCCTTCTGAAGGGGTCTCCGTAACCTCCCCCACCAGCAGTCTCAATAACGACCTCATCGCCCTCCTCAAGAGTTACTGTGGCTTTACTGCCCAACTGAATTACTTCGTTAGTTAAGGCCTTAACCACGTAGTACTTTGCCGGCATACCAGGAAGTCCTCCCTCAAGGCCCCAAGGCCTTCGCTTAACTCTTTCCCCAATCACCGTGAGTTTAGCCTTGTTAGTTAATAGTTTGAAGGACCTAATTACTCCCATACCGCCCCTCCACTCACCAGCACCCCCACTACTCGGCCTTAACTCATACCTGATTACTTGAAGAGGTAATTCAGCCTCAATAACCTCGATAGGCGTGTTCATTGTGTTAGTCATGTTGCAGTGTATGGCGTCAACACCATCTAATCCTTTCCTGCCTCCGTAACCGCAAGCTATTGTTTCGTAGAAGGCCCAAGTACTTCCTCCACCGTCTGAGTTACCTCCACCAATCAGGACGTTATTCATTGAGCCACATGAGGCGGCCGGCACTTTCTCAGGTATTGCTTTTGATAGGGCTAAGTAGACGGTATCAACTATTCTTTGTGCCGTCTCGATGCTTGCTCCCACAGGAGCAGGATATGTTGCGTTAACTATGCTTCCTTCAGGTGCCTCCACAGAGACCCTCCTATAGAATCCCTCATTAACAGGCAGTTGAGGGTCAGTTACTGCCTTTATTGCGAAAGTGGATGAAGCTAGAGTTACTCCGTAGGGCGCATTGACTGGGGCAGGGACTTGGGGTGATGATCCTGTGAAGTCAATCCTCACAGAATCATTGGCCTTAATTACTTTAACGTGAATAACTGCCTCACCTCCAGCTATGTCCTCTAAGTAATCTTCGGCCTCAACGCTGAAGTCAGGCAAATTAAGTAAGGATGCCTTAGTTAAGGCCTCAGAGTAATCGATAATTTCCTTAAATGCTTCCTCAAGGACCGCCACACCATACTTAATCGCTAGTTCCTTAACGCGCTTACTTCCCACATCACATGCAGCTACTTGAGCCATTAAGTCACCCTTAATTACTTCAGGGCTCCTGACGTTCCTAAGGATTAAGTCAAGCACTTCTTTCCTTAATGAGCCGGCCTCAACAACCTTAGTTGGGGGAATTACGAGACCCTCCTCATGAAGCTCCGTTGCGTCACCAGATATGCTTCCAGGCACCTTACCCCCAACATCCACGTAGTGCGCCTTACTTGCTGTGTAAGCGATTAGCTTATTCCTGAAATACACTGGAGCAACAGTTAGGACATCGTTTAGGTGTGTGCCTGAGATGTAGGGGTAATTAACGATTACTACGTCATCCTCACTTAACTTTATGCTTTCCTTAACCAAGTAATTCAGTGTTTTCTTAACTCCCCAACCCATCGAGCCAAGATGTAGTGGTATGTGCTCAGCCTGAGCTAAGTTAGAACCTGATGAGTCAAAGATTGCGCAACTATGGTCCATTCTCTCCTTAATGTTTGGCGAGTAAGCAGCATTCCTTAACTTAATACCCATCTCTTCAGCTGCGTACTCCAGGCCTCTCCTAATAACTTCTGAGGTTACCTTATCCACCATACTAACCACCTAAATCCTCTCAATAATTAGGTTACTGAAACCATCCACCCTAAGAACCCATCCAGGAGGCACTACAGTGGTTGAGTCGTACTCCTCAATGACTGCTGGTCCCTCTACCTCATGACCTGGCCTTAACGAACTCCTACAGTATACTGCAGTCCTTACCCAGCCTGAGTCCCTAAAGTAAGTTCTCCTGAAGGCCTTAATTAGGTCAGGAGGTGACTTAAAGGATTCCTTAAGAACCTCCTTCCTAAATGAGGGCTTAATCACTTCACCAAAAGCAGAAACCCTAGCGTTAACTAGGATCGCCTCATCACTCATGAAGTAACCGTAAACCTCCTCATGCTTTCTGGTGAACGCCTCCCTCAAGTAATTGATTCCCTCCTCACCAAAAGGTTTTGGTGCCTCAACAACTAACTCATGAGATTGCTTGACGTACCTCATATCAGCATACCTGAGCATGAATATCCTCTCATCAGGAACACCCTCATCCCTCAACACCCTCCTAGCCTTACTCTCCATAGACTTGAAGATCCCTTCCAGATCCTCAGGAACTACCTTACTTAATGGCTTAAGTACGCTGGCCTTGAACTCATGTCTATAGTCAGCTAGTAGGAGGCCTAAGGCCGAGAAAACGCCAGGGGCGAGCGGAATAATCACTTTCTTCAGGCCTAGCTCAGCCGCTAGGTCACAGGCATGCATTGGGCCAGCCCCACCGAAAGCAATTAGTGCGAAATCCCTTGGGTCATAACCTTTCTCCACAGTAGCTATCCTTATTGCTCTAGCCATCTCGGCGTTGGCAAGCGTTAGTGTGCCGTAAGAAGCCTCCTCCAGACTAAGGCCTGAAGAACTGCATACCTTCTTCCTGAATGCCTGAACAGCTAAATCCTTAGACAAAACGATTTCACCCCCGGCTAATGAATCACCTAACCTCCCTAGCAATAGGTTAGCATCAGTAACTGTGGGGTCCTTACCACCCCTACCGTATGATGCTGGGCCTGGCTCCGAGCCCGCACTGTAGGGACCAACCCTCAAGTGACCTGCCTCATCAACCCAAGCAATGGTTCCCCCACCAGCGGAGACCTCAACAAGGTCTATGTGGGGGTACCTAATGACGTAGCCGCTCCCCCTAATCAATCGTCCCTTATGTACCTTACCACCAACCTCAAACTCCTTAGTTACTTCAGGCCTCCCCTCAAGTATTGTCGATACCTTAGCTGTTGTGCCACCCATATCGAAGCTTAATGCCCTCATAATGCCGAGTTCCTTAGCTACTCTTGAGGCAGCTATGACGCCAGCAGCAGGCCCTGACTCAATCGTCGCGGCAGGAACCTTACCTGCTTCGGTTGAGGTGGAGAAACCCCCGTCAGACTTCATTATGAGGAGCTCAGGCCTGCCTAACCTTAAGTTCTTTAGTAGTGAATTAAGCTTGCTAAAGTACTTCGAAAGCAGAGGCATTAATACAGCATTAACTACTGTTGTGCTGACTCTCTCAAACTCCCTGTACTCTGGGTCCACCTTATAGCTAGGCACTACGTAAGCGTTAGGTAGCTCCTCACCAACTAATTCTTCAGCCATTCTTTCGTGCTCTGGGTTAACGTAGCTATGTAGGAAAACAATAGCTACTGACTTAACGCCTTCATCCCTTAAGGTCTCAGCAATTTTCTTTAATTCATCCTTACTTAAGGGCTTAAGCTCCTTACCTTCGTGAGAAATCCTCTCTGCTACCGTGAACCTTAGTCTCCTAGGGATTAGTGGTTTTGGCTTAGTGATGAACGGATTATAGAGCTCGGCCCTTCTCTGCCTGCCGATCTCCAAGACATCCCTGAAACCTTCAGTAGTGATTAGGGCTACCTTAGGTAACTCAAGACCTGCCTGACCTAGGAAGGCATTAGTGCCTAAGGTTGTTGCGTGAACAATCACATCAATTACCTTAGCTCCAGACTCATTAATTACTTCCTTAATCCCTTCCAAAACACCTATAGACGGATCAGTGGGTGTTGACAGCACCTTGATTCTGAATATGCCTTCGCCTGAGGGTCGAAGCGCTATTACGTCAGTGAATGTCCCACCAACATCTACAGCAATCCTAATCCTTCCTTCGGCATTATTGAGGCCTACTGGAGAATGCTTACTTAAGGTTATGGAGGCAGATAACTTTAATGGGTGCTTAAGTTTATTTAGTGTTTCACCACCAGTTAAAACTCACACCTCATAACCTCCATAACGGAATTACTGACTAACTAATAAATTTATCGATCGATTTGGATAATGACTTAATAAAGCGTAAAAATTCATTCGGTCAGTCCGCAAACAACTCAAACTTTCTAAGCTAAATAAAGAGCTAAGAAAATCCCATACCTTTAACGGGGTTAAAGCTTATAATCTCCTATCGACTTAATGAAGGGAGCTGATATGAGTTCATCAGACGACTACCTTAATGCGTTTGGGTGGATGTTCGATATTTCACTCACCGATGAAGATATAGCTGAATTAAGTGAGTCATTAAGGGAAGTTGCTAAACCGATAAGCATTTATTTCTTTGTCAAGAGCTTCCAGTGCCCTACATGTAAGCCAGCCATCAAATTAGCTGAATCCCTTAAGAAAGCCGCTGAGTCAGCAGGAAAACAAGAGCTGGTGAAGGTAGGGACTTACTCACTTGAGGACGAACCAGTAGTGGCTAAGTTCTTTGAGGTTGAGAGAGTTCCCTCAATACTTCTTCTTAACGGATACATTAGATTCACTGGAGTTCCTTCCGCAGAGGAACTCCCTGCTTTCATGGAGACCTTAGTTAGGACGGGATCAGGAAGTACTGGATTAAGTGATGAAGTAATTAAGGAATTAATTCCCCTAACGAAAAAGAAATTAAGGATTAAGATCCTAGTTACTCCAACCTGCCCTTACTGTCCTTACGTGGTTCTTTTAAGTAACATGTTCGCTTACCTCTCCCACCAAACAAGAGGTAAGCTAACATCAGAAAGTATTGAGCTGTATGAGAACCAGGATATTGCACTAAAGTATGGGGTAATGAGTGTTCCTGCAATAGCTATAAACGATGACCTCATTCATGTCGGTTCAGTAAGTGAATGGGAACTTCTTGAGCTACTGAAGAACTACATCAGCAGAAAAAGTACTTAATGAAGTTAAGGCAGAACTACTTACTTAGGTACTTCATTATTTCCTCCCTGTATATTTTCCTATAAATGATCAGGGGTGGAGCGATCAACACAGGCACACCAGCCAAAGAGACCCAAATAACCCAAGGTGTTGGAGAGGCCGTCATCATTGAGTAAAGAATCCCTAACTCAAGCAGCAGGAGGTAAGCCCCTACAGCCAAACCAATGACTAACGAAACCTGAAATATCTTCTCAATGAGTCTCTCCTTTACTCCCTCATTAATTCTCTCACTACCTAAAACCATAGCTATAGCAGGTAGGTTGATTAGGTAAGGGTACCTCCTAACTAACGTCCACCTAAAGAAGTAAGTCACTAAAATTATTATGTTAGCTATAGGCATCACACCCGAGAGAATAGCTACTGTAACATAGCTTGAGCCGTAGGAATTAGGTTCCCCACCAGAACCCCAGTGGGTAGGTACCACCGGAGGCATCCAACCCAAGAAAACCCAAGGAATAAGAGCTAAAGAAGCAGTTAATGCAATATTAACATAAATCATTAACTTAACTCTCTTATCGTTATTCATTAATCAGTCCCCGACCCCATGCACTAAGTAACTAAGCAAAGATAATAAATCAATTAAGTCCAAAACAATGTTCAAGACCCTTGAAGACCCTTTCTAATGCATTACTTTATTCAAAACCAAATGAATCAA
>JALWQN010000029.1 GCA_027083115.1 Desulfurococcales archaeon | reverse complement strand
GCCTAGAGCTGCATAAGCACTTTTTATACTTAAGTAATTAATTAGTTCTTCTAGCCTGACATTAGTTAGCCTATCATGGAAGGCATTAATTAGTAATCCCTCGTTAGTCAAGTATTTTATTTCTTCATAGGGAAGTCTGAAGCCCAACGAGAACCTGAGAGTCCACACATCGCCTAAGAGTTCCTTAATTTGCTTTAATTCAGAAGCAGTATCTCTAAGAACCTCGTAGTCCTTCAAGTGTGGTAACGTAAGGGTTAACGCCCTAATTAACGGCATATTTTTACTCACCTACCTGGTGCGGGGGGTGGGATTCGAACCCACGCAGGCCTACGCCAACGGGTCTCCCGCTAAAGCCGGAAGGACTTGAGCCCGTCCCCTTTGACCCAGCTCGGGCACCCCCGCTCAAGAATTCAGAGTTATTTAAGCTTATAGCTTTAACCTCAACAAACCATTAAGGCGTCCCTATAGAGGAGGAAATCTTTTAATAATTCACTGCTGAAAGAGAACCCTAAGAATCTGTTGACGTTGAAACTAATTTATTAGTGTCCCTACGGTTAAATCACCCTCTAAAACCTTCACCAGGTTTTCTGGCTTCGTTGCATTTAGTATGATTACCTTTAATCCTGAGCGTTCAATAATTCCTAAGGCAACAGGGTCTATGAGCTCATACTTTCCAGGCATATATGCCTGATTAAGATACTTCCTCAATTCAGAAACATTAACTTTCTTCAGGAGTTTGGCGTCCTTATGTATTCTTGGGTCTTTATCGTAAACTCCATCAACAACCGTTGCGTTAATTAGTAGATCCGCCTGAATTAGTTCAGCTAAAGCCGCTGATACAGCATTTGTTGATTGCCCTGGTTGTAACCCACCCATAACAACTACTTTGCCAGTGGACCAACCCTGAAGGAATTCCTCTATAGATGAAGGTATAGGGAAGTAAGTGTACTTACTTAGTATTGAGCCTAGGAGGAGGGCATTCATTCTGGAGGCAATAATACCTATTACGTCCTGCCATGACTTATTAACACCAGCATCACTTGCTAGTTCTATGTACTCCCTAGCTAAAGAACCACCTCCAGTAACTATAGCAATTCTACCCCCTTTATTAATAAATTCCTCAACATACTTGGCTATCTTGATAACTGAGCTGAAGTCAGCCTTATTAAAGACCTTACCAGTTAGCTTAAGAACAACCTTTCTCAACACAACCCTCCTCAAACTCTTTTAATCAGTTATAAGGTTACCGCTCCAATCACCGTTCCTCCCTAGGGAGTTCCGCCTTGCCTCCTTAATCATCCAGTCATGAGTGGCTGTCGAGCCCAACGGCACGAGGCTCCCATCCACGGCATGCCCTACGGGCTTGGAGCACGGCCCCATCACCCATAAGGCTTTACACCCAAACAATAACTTAACAAATAACCTACATAAACGTTCCATCAACCATCAAAAATATTTCAGCCCTTAACTACTTCTAAGCCTAGTTCATCACTGATCTCCGTAACGGCTTTCTTAACAATGCTTCCTACCTTTTTACTGAGAACAACCCGAGAGGTCTTAAGCGATGACTTCTTAATCGATAGATTAATTATGTGCTTAAGTCTATCTTGAGAGCTCCTTAGTTCCTTCAATGAATACCTAGGTATAATGTGGCCAAAGCATTCGTTTTGTTTTAAAGCCCTTAACGTAAAGTTTTCTGGGTAGTGCGTTCCTCCAAACCCAACTGCGGGGATGCAGGAATTAGCTTCTCCTCTGTAATAGGCTCTAATAGATTCAATAACCACCTCCCCGACAAGTTCTTGAGCTATAACGTTTTTCCACTCGGTGGGGGTAGACCCAATCTCTATAAACGTTATTGGCTTCTCTAAGTTGGTAGGTCCATGGTGGGTTGCTTCATAAGTAACTGAAAAATCCTTCAAACCCCTCATTTCACTTTTTTCGTGTAAACCCCTTAAGAAGAGCCAAGCTATAGGTGGGTTAGAGATTGCCAGAGAGTATGGCTCACCCCCTGCCTCAGCCCTACTTGTCGGATTGCCTGTATGGTGAGTAGTTAATGACTTTATTCCTGAGGTAGCGGAATGTCTTGACAGAACTATATAGGCATCAACCTCTGGTAGAACCTTATCAAGGAAACTAAAGTAAATAACATCTTCTTTAAAACCAGCAAGGTAAGAATTAAGGTCCTTAATGAAGTAAGATTCAATCCCTCTTAAAATCCTATGGCTCACCGCGTTAGTAACCCCTTCAATATATTTGGCTATCCCATACCCCGCAGGATCTTGAATGCTGTAAACTATGCCAAACATCTGGGACACCTCTATAAGCATCAATTCTCTCTTAATAATGGTGAAGTCCCTTAAAGCAAACATACGTCATTGTTTCGATTGGAAG
The DNA here is from genome assembly GCA_027083115.1 of Desulfurococcales archaeon. GTDB lineage: Archaea > Thermoproteota > Thermoprotei_A > Sulfolobales > NBVN01 > S013-73. Next base: position 5,908 of record JALWQN010000029.1, on the reverse strand, counting down.
GGAAGGTATAATGGTCTCTGAAGAAAAAGCATTAAAATATTTTCTAAATAATTTCTTAAGTGCACTGAAGGGATTAATAGAGTTTAAGGTTTTGAGGAAAGTAAATCTAAAGGACTGCAGTAATGTGTTAATCACCTTACTTTTTTCTGGCAAAACACCTTCCGGCACTAAAGGTCATTTCTTAGAGGTATACAAAAATAATTTGATACCTTTCTTAACTAAACCTGTGCTCCAATGCAGTTATGAATTCTCAGGCTCTTTAATAGGATGTAGAACAAGAAATAATGAATGGTCAATAAGTAAGTTATTAGAGATTCCTGAAAAAGATTTGCTCCTTGGAAAGAATAAAACCCTGAAAAACCTTTACATCTTATGTAGCGGTAACGTAGTTTTTAGTATGCCCCTATACATCAGATCCTAATACCGTAAACTAGCTTAGCACATTGCTCTATCCTTGTTAATAGGGAATCCGTAAAAAGTATTAACCTAGAGCTTAACGCCTTAATTAAATTAGCATTCTTCTCTACATCCTCCAACGTTAAAGGAATTACGTATTCCTTACCTCTAAAAACTACTTTAAGTTGGGAGGGAGCTATAGATATGCTAATTTCCTTATTAGAGAACGTGACTTTATTGTCATCTTTTTCGTAAGTGATGGAGATAAATGGTTTTAACCTAGATATTGTTTGTAGCGAGTCATTGATCACATAATTCCAGGAGTTACAAATTTTTCCTCTTTCACTTACTTCCTTGCGCTTCTCAATTTCCGAAAGATAGTTCAGTACTTTCTCTAGCCTATATAAGACCTCACCGATTGTGTGGAAGGCAGCGATCTTAGATACGCTAACCTCTTTAGCAGCTGTCTCGCGAACTTTATCGTATTTTTGGACTACTGCCTTAAGAGTTTCAAAGGCCTCATCATAACCCAAAGCTTCACACCTCTTTAGGTAGTTATGGTTCGAAGTATTAAGCTTTAGTTTCTTCCAGCAAAAGTCTCTTAGTCTTTAAGTACTTGCTGTAGCAGTCCTTGAGGACTGGGTGCTTTTCGAAATATTGATTTAATTCCCTGTAACAGTCTAGGCAAACTCTAATTCCTGGCTGTAACTCAACCGAACATTCCCGACAGATTAGCCTACCGCAGAAAGGACAGACGTCTATTGCGGGTCTATATTTCCCTTTATAGTAAATCATTAGCTCATTGCACACTGAACAAACACCTTTATCAGGGTTGAAGTGATCTTCACAAACCTCCCTTCCACAAATCCTGCATCTGTATTTAGCAGGTTTTTTATCACAGATCTCGCATTTTCCTACACATCATCACCAACATTATTTATCCCTAAAGATTCTTAACAATTAGGGATGACCTGACGACATCCTCTGATTTGATGATGTAGATGGAGCGACGGGGACCTTAGCTTTGTTTAGTAAATTAATATAATTCCTTAACCTAAAGATTAAGGGTGCTTAAGGGATGAAGTACGATGTTATTATTGCGGGTGCTGGTATAGCAGGAGCTAGCGCGGCTTACTTCATTGCTGATAAAGGTTTTAAGGTTCTTCTGACTGATGTTAAGCCCTTCGATAGGGCTGGGGATAAGCCCTGCGGGGACGCGTTAGGGAAACACCATTTAGATGAACTGAATTTACCGTATCCTCAAGGCTCCGAGCTTGAAGGTATTGTTAAGGGAATAGATATTTACTCTCCTTATGAAGACATGAAGTATAGGGTCCTAGGAGAAGGTTTCGAAATAAATAGGGTAGAATTCACCAAGAGATTCATTAAGGCAGCGCAAGATAGAGGTGCTGATTATTTACCCGAAACCCAAGTTATGAAGCCCTTAGTTAAGGATAGTAAAGTGATGGGAGCAATCTTATGGAGCAGAAACAAAGGCTCCTGGGAGGTTAGTTCCAGACTACTGATTGATGCAACAGGTATGTCTAGAGCTTTAGTTAGGAGGCTTCCTGCGGACTGGCCCATAAGAGATGAGGTAAGGCCTCAAGACACTAACGTAGCTTATAGGGAAATAAGGAAGATTAAGGAACCTCCTGAAGAACCAGAGATCCTGCGCATTTATGTAAGTAAAGAAAAAGCTCCAGGAGGCTACTGGTGGTTTTTCCCTTACTCGCTGAAGGATGGGCTAGTTAATGTGGGACTTGGAGTTCAGGGAGGTAAAGGATACCCTCATCCTAAAGGACAACTCTATAAAGTGATTAATGAAAGACCTGAGTTTAGGGACAGCTTAGTTATTGAGTCAGGAGGTGCTGCAGTCCCTACTAGAAGGCCGATTAATACGCTTGTTTGGGAAGGGATTGCCGTTGTAGGCGATTCAGCCTACACGGTTAATCCAATTCATGGTGGCGGCAAGGGCTCTGCAATGCTGTCATCGTGGTGCTTATCTAGGGCACTTGAAGAAGGTCCATCCAGTGATGTTTGGGGCACAAATGATTTGTGGGGCACAAATAAGTGCTATATGGAGAGATACGGGGCTAAACAAGCTGCCTTAGATATTTTTAGGTACTTCCTGCAGGAATTAAGCGACGACGATTTAGAGTACGGCATGAGGAAAAAAATAATTAAGGAAGAAGACCTCAACACAGTATCTTTGAAGGGAGACCTAGAACTCACTATAGTGGATAAGGCCATGAGGTTACTAGCTGGTTTAAGGAGGCCGTCCTTACTTATTAGGTTGAGAGGGGTTGCTGAATACATGAACAGAGTAAAGCAACTCTATATGAACTATCCAGATAAACCAAGTGAATTAAATGATTGGGTTAAGGAAGTAAAGAATCTTTACAATGAGTTCACAGCAAAAATTCTTAAGTAAATATGATTAGTTATTAGGAGCCAAAAACACTTATTCACTAACTCCCTGAATCTTTATCCAGGGATAGAGGGATTTCCATCTCTCAATGAATGGCCCGTAGGTCTTCAGGTATAGAGGATGTGAGGTCATTTTCTTAATTAATTCTAGATTCCTTCTGTACTTGATTGCCTCTCCTACAGTATTCTCTCCTTTCAGCTTTTTCCATTCATTGAGCGGTATCATATATTTCTTCTGCACATAATCTCTGTAGATATCGTTTAAGACATTGAATGTACAGAACGGTATTATTCTCCCGTCAGGCATTAGATAATGTATGTTGCACCTCATAACTCTCTCAACATCATAGTTATATAGATCCATGAAATGCATCATGCCCAGGAACATGAATTTATAGTGCCACTTGCCAAGAGCCTCATAGGATTGCTTAGTGAAGATGTTATACAGCAACTTCATGAAGTCCTTCTTCAGTTCTGAAGGTACATTGCTCCATATTATGTACTTAGAGAATATGTTGAAGAGCATCTTGGCTCCAACAAGGGCTTTACTTTTACCTCCCTTTAACTCGAGGGCTTTCTGCCTTAAGTAATCCAGAAATCCCGGAACATCAACCATTCTGGTTATAGGTATGTATTCGTAGCCCTCGCCATCCTCAACTTTCCTCACATAAATATATGTACCTACACCGCATTCTGGATGATTTGCCATCTCGAACTTGAACTTGTTAGCTAAAGCCTCAGCAAACTCGGAAATCGACACAGAAACCGGTACTGGATACCAGTCGTCAACCTTAATTTGACCACGGGTTTGCTCCTCAATAAGCTTCACAGTATCGTACATTGTTACCCTTAACTTCATTCTGTCAGCCTTCTTTATCGCTCCAGTTAAAGAGACTGGCTGGAAATTAACTGACCTAACAATGTCATTATTTAGTGCTGCAAACCTTATTATGTCGCCTAACTCCTCAGTGTTCACGCCTTTAATTACTGTGGGTACTAAAACCACACTCGTCATACCTGCCTTCCTGAAAACATCGAAGGTGAAGGGTATTTCCCAGTGGTTCTTTGGGTTTGCCTTTGGCGACACACCATCAAAACTCATGTAAACGGTATTTACTCCGGCTTCCCTTAAATTTCTCGCGTACTTTACTGCCTTATCCTCTCCCTTAAACAGGTAAAGCTTAGCAAACTTTGTTGCATTTGTATTTAGCTGAATATGCTCAACACCCAACTTCTTAAGCAACTTAACTATCTCAACTAAATCCTCCCTAATTGTAGGTTCTCCACCAGTAATCTGGATAACGGGCGTAACACCCTGCTTAAGATATTGCTTAACCATGAACTCAATTTGCTCGAGAGTAGGCTCATACACATACCCTACTTTCTCAGCAAAGAAGAAGCAGTTGCTTACCAGCAGACCGTCCGAAGCAATAAAGTAGTGATCTTCTGAATCGACTTCTAGATCATAGACATACCCATTATAGGGAATCCTGCTAATCTCCTTAACAGTATCGATACAGTAATCCTTTATCTTTTTAATACGTACTGGCTTCCTTTCCCCAACTATCCCAAGCTTCTTAAGGTGACGAGGCACTAGCTGTACTAGGTTGAGGAACTTATTGATTTCTTCCCCAGATATCTTTATCTTGTAAAGATCATGTTTTGCTAGAGCCATCTTTTCCTTAGGTATCTTGCTTACTCTTGCAAATATGCCAAACGATGAAAGGAGGTAGAGAAGATCTCTAATCAATCCTTTTGATACACTTGCATATCCTATTGCGAGATACCTAGTGCCTTTCTCCACAAACCCGTCTCCATTAAAGAGACCGCTCAGCATAGCTAACTTTACTTCCTTCGGGAATTCCATGAATCCTTCAGGTAGTCTCTTATTGGCAGCACCTTCAGGTATTTTGAACACATACTTGAATACCAGCCTCATAAGCCTGCTTCCTATAACTATTTGTTTTGCCTTACCCTCCCACTCAATAAAGCTGTAGGGAAGTCCAAGCCTTTCAAGTATTCCTAAGATTTCCCTCTCGACATCATCATCGCCGACAGTAATTCTCAGATCCTTATAGGTATAGTGTCCATCGGCTATGAAGTACCCTATTAGTTTTCCTAAGTCAGGAGTTAACTCAATTACGGAAGTTACGGTATGTGGTGTTGCATCTCTTCCCAGCTCAGGATCCATAGCTAAGTTAGAGCTAATCTTGTAGTAAGCTTCCAAAGGAACTGTCCCTTGACTTCTCCAGGAGTAGATCTTCTCACCGTAGATTTCTTTAAGAATAGAGAGGTCCTGCCCTTTATCAATATGGACATAAATCTTTCTTTGCTCCTCCTTAGGAAGATCTTTAAATGCTTCCAGAAGGTTTACTTGCTTAAGAGATCCTTCATAACCCATGCCACAGAGAATCCTAACCCTGTCCCCTATTTCCACCTCATCAGCCCTTTTCTTCATAATGCCTTCAATACCCTCAACCATTATCTTATGTTCGGGAGTCACGTGAATCTCCCTACCTGTGCTCGTCCTTATCTTTATGAGGTCGCCTTCATGCCTTCTTCTAAGGAACTTAGTTACCCTAACCCATCCAGCCTTACCGTCACGTAAAGTAAGCACGTATAAATTATTGGGTGTTGAGTATTCCCCTCTGAACCCGTCTATCTCGACTTTATGCTCAAATCCGAACCTTTTTGCAAGCTCCCCAAACTTAATCAGCTGAACTTTCCCGTCAACCTTAAATAAGGCTTCTTCCCATTCAGGAAAGCAGTACCAACAATCTAGGTCGCATCTGTTTGTGGCGACTAAGTTTGCTAGGGCTGTGTGGTTTTTGTGTAGCGGGCATAATCCGCAGCTGAATGGACATGGTGCCGTAACATCGGTGTAGACGTATCTGCTTCCTCTGCCCTCAACAAACCATTTCTCGATTTTTTTGGCCCATTCTGAGCTGCCTTGATAAACTTCCTCAATCTCGCCGTGCTCGGGACATATTTTTCTTATGTAGTACTTGCCTTCACGCTCTACAATTATAGCAGGAAGTAATCGATAGCAGTAAGGACAGATTGATTGGGTGTATCTAATCAGCCT
>JALWQN010000028.1 GCA_027083115.1 Desulfurococcales archaeon | reverse complement strand
CTCTCCTCCATAGGGCTTCCGTTAAGGCCTCCCTAGCAGCGTCAAAGCCGCCGTCAAGAGTTATTGTTTTACCTAGCCCTGAATCCCTATTATAAACAACTACCGGTCTTGAGGCCCCAGAAGTGAACACGGTTAGGGGGAACCAAACCTCGAGCCACTCGCTAACGTACCTACCAGGATATAGAATTATTGTGAACTTATTACCTAGGTACTCGGAGGAATATATCTCCACATCATTAATTTCTTTATACTGAGTTAATTCCTTAATGAATAACTTACTCAGTACATTATCTACTGCAGTTATTGCCCAACGCGTAGGAACCAATTTCCTTCTCCTTAACCTACCTAAGAGACCCAAACTCAGAGCCCTTATTGCCGTATACCTATCTACGCCACCCAAGTAAAGCTCCTTAATGGCTTCGTCAGCCCTTAAATCATCCCACACAAGCCTCTCGAGCTTCTTAGGCATCGATGAATTACCTACGACCTTAATTCTTTCGGCCTCAGCTGAAGGACCCACAGGATCTATGCCTAACCTGAAGGACAGCTTAGGTTTCGGCGGCTTCTTAAGCAGTGCTTCAGAATCAACGGGCCTTACCGAGACTGACGCAGTACTGACCTCTAGCTCATAGAGCCTCTCAAAATCATTTACCTTAACCCTCAACACAGAAGCTATTTGGTAAGATCTTCTCCGTATTATTTCATCAAGACCTAGTTTCCCCCACCAATGGACTGGATCATCAAACTCCCTTGCTTCATCACCCCTGACTCCTGGAGGGACATTATAGATCACTGGGACTGTAGGATATCTTGACTCCCCAACAATAACGCTTGGGGGCGTGGCTCCCTCGACAAACCTGCCCTTAACCGTAAGTACTGCCCTATAGTTGGACCTGACTCTCTCAAGTATCGGGCACTTAGGCAGGCCACATAATCTCCTATATCCCTTGCACTTCACACAGAGCTCTGACGGAATCCTCAACCTTCCTTAAACCCTAGGATTGTTTACGTTAAGGAATGTATAAGGTTACCTCCACTACTTAAAAGATAATTTCCTCAACAACAATATATTTTTAGCAGGTACTGAAGCGATGGTTAAGGGTCTCGGAAGCGTTAGAGCAGAAGACTACTTGAAGGCCATATACTCAGTAAGTAAGGTGAAGGGCTACGCAAGAGTTAAGGACCTCTCCCGCATCCTAGGTGTTTCCCCATCCACAGTCACCGAAATGCTTAGGAAGCTTAAGGATGACGACCTAATTAATTATGAGAAATACGGTGGGGTCACATTAACTCCTAAAGGCATGGGGTTGGCTAAAGAGCTAGTTAGGAAGTTCGAGATACTTAAGGACTTCCTCATAATTCTTGGGCTGGATGAGGAGACAGCAACTAAGGACGCACACAAGATAGAGCATGTGGTCTCGCCAAAAACCATGGATTTACTAACTAAGTTCGTCCTCTTCATTAAGAGCAGGGAGAGCCCAAAATGGCTCCAGATGTTTAAGGAATACATAAACTCAGGTAATTTGCCTGAGTGCCCGAAGAAGAAGGAAAGAAGTAAATAATTACTTAATTTAAGGCCCTGCTGCTGTAATTTTTAGGTATTGCTAAAAATTTTAGACAAACCAAAATTTTAATAATAATGGAGCTCCCAAAATGATTGGGGTGTGCTGTGGGTTCAGGGAAGGCCAGCAACTGTGATGCTAGGGTTGCTTTAGTAGGGAACCCTAATGTAGGTAAGTCGACATTATTCAATGTCTTGACTGGCGAGACTGTTCATGTAGGCAATTGGCCCGGGGTAACTGTGGAGCTTAAGGAGGGGTTAAGGGTTCATGGTGGGAGAAGAATTTGCTTCATAGATCTTCCTGGAACTTACGGGATAAGCGCAACAAGCTTGGAGGAGGTCGTTACTAGGGAATTCATAGTTACTCAAAGACCTGATTTGGTTGCTGTCTTAGTTGATGCTACAGCCCCGGAAAGAACAATATATATAGCCCTACAGATCCTTGAGCTAACGCCTAACGTAATAATTCTCTTCACTAAGGCTGACGAAGCACACAGCAGAGGTGTCCACATACACTACGATAAGCTTGAGGAGTACTTAGGTGTTCCAGTAGTTCCTGTTTCAGCCCTCTATGGGGAGGGCTTAAGGGACTTTCTTGAAGCAATAGTTAACTTCAGGAAAAGGGTGAGGAGGAAGGAACCCCTAAAAATAGATTATGATGGATTAGAGTACTTCATTCAGGACATAACTAGAGTTATTTCCGGGAGTAAGGCGCTAAGGAATTACCCGCCTCGCTGGGTTTCCGTAAGGTTGCTTGAGGGAGACGATAGGCTGGAGGAGATCATTGTAAAGGCAGGGGAGAAAACAATCCTTAAGGAGGTCTCAAGAATTAAGCAGGCAGCAATGAGTTCCTTAGGGAAGGACTTAACTGGCTTAATGATGAGGACCAGGTTCGAGTACGCTGACTCCCTCCTGAGGAAGGTCGTGGTTAGGTCAGAAATTAAGAGTAAGGAAGAAATTGACGTTTTCCAGAAGCCCTTCATAGGTCCCCTCTTAAGCGTCCTCATACTTTTCGCGGCCTTCTTCACGGTATTCGCAATCAATACGGGCTTCCCGCTTAACGTAATTGCTGAGTTTACTGGAAGGCCTGACTTAGCTGCCGCCATAGAGGAGTACAGCATTAGTGGCTTGCTTGAGGCGGGATTCACTTTCTTAAGCGATTGGTTCTCTGCCTTCATGGGCCCGGTAGCTCCACATTGGGTTGTTTCATTAGTTAGTGACGGAATAATTTCTGGTTTAGGTGCTGTCTTGAGCTTCTTCCCGCTAATCCTTATGGTTTCCCTATTTCTTGCCGCATTAGAGGATAGCGGCATAGCCCCAAGGATGGCAACCTCCTTCCACGAGTTCTTCTCTAAATTCGGTCTATCGGGCAGAGCAATATATCCTTACTTAATAAGTATGGGATGCAATGTCCCAGGAGTTATGGCAAGCAGAACATCGCTTGATGAGTCAGAAAGGTATGAAGTAATAATGTCCACCCCCTTCATCCCTTGCCAAGCGAGGCTGGTGGTTGCCTTAGCCTTCGCGTCAGCCATCTCAGCATCACCACTGATTCAGGCCTCTGTAGTCCTTATTGTCTACTTGGTTGGCTTCTCCGTTGCTTTAATAACTTCAGCCTTAGTTAGGAGGATCTACTTCAAGGAGAGCGGGGGTCCTGAATTAGTTATTGAGTTACCGCCACTACATAGCCCTAAAGCCAAAGTAGTGTGGTGGATCACGTGGGACAACACTAAACACTTCCTCCATAAGGCAGGAGTAATAATTTTCTCGTTATCCATAGTTGTTTGGGGGCTCCTTTACTTAGGTCCTCAAGGCTATTTACCTGATGTTTACGGAAGCAATTTCTTCCAGTACAGTTATGCGGCAATGCTCGGTAAGGCAGTAGCTCCATTCCTAACTCCTTTAGGCCTGAGCTTCCAGCAGGGATGGAAGGTCGGTTTCGCCCTAATTAACGGTTTCGTGGCTAAGGAGGTCGTGCTATCGAGCATACAGATGCTTTACGGTGGTGCTGTGGATCCCGAAGCAGCAATAAGGGCTTTAGGCCTTAACACAGCTCAGCTGCTAGCTATACTTGTTTACATAATGCTTTATGTGCCGTGCATGGCTACTTTAGCGGTCATGTATCAGGAGAGCAAGTCACTTAAGCTAACATTGGGGGGCTTGATGTATATGTTGGTTGTAGCTTATGTGCTCTCACTAATCACTTACTTCATTCTCTTCGTTATTTAAGTTGGAGGAACCCAGCGCTTAAAAGCTGCTTAACCAATTCTTTATGAAAGGGTGATGGGTATTTAGCGAGTATAGGGTTTCGAAGGAGCAGTTAAGGAAGTTGATTAAGGACCTAAAGAAGTGGGACGCTCACGCAACAACGCTCCTCAGCCTCTACATACCGCCGGGAAGGCCGGTCCCCGACGTAATAAATGTGCTGAGGCAGGAGCTATCGGTAGCTGGTAATATAAAGCTCAAACAAACCAGGAACAGGGTTCAGGCAGCCCTTCAGGCAGCCATAGACAGATTGACTAAGATACCTAAGGTCCCTCCTCACGGCCTAGTTCTTTTCTCGGGAGAGAACGAAAAAACAGGGGACACAATAACTCTCGTAATAGAACCTCCTGAACCAGTGAAGGTTTTCTTCTACAGGACCGATAAGTTCTTCCACCTGGAGTTCCTCGAGAACATGATCACGGAAAACGATGTTTACGGCTTAATAGTTATTGAGAGGGATGAAGCAACTGTTGGCTTACTTAAAGGAAACACTATAAGGGTTCTGGACGAGATCGAGGGCTACATACCCGGAAAACACAGTAGGGGTGGGTGGTCGCAGAGAAGGTATGACAGAATAATTGAGGAACTAACCAAGGACTTCTTCAAAAGCGTTGGTGAGAAAGCAACAAATCACTTACTGCCTTACTTAGAGGAGGGGAGGCTGAAAGGCATACTTATAGGCGGGCCAGGATACACGAAGCTTGACTTCGCTAAAGGCGATTACTTAGAGTACAGGCTGAAGGAACTCACCCTACCAAAGCTAATTGATGTCAGTGACCAAGGCGAGCCCGGATTGAAGGAGTTAGTGATGAGGGCTGAGGACCTAATTAAGGAACACTCATACATAAAAACTCAGAAAGCCCTTGAGGAGTTCAATTACCACCTCTCTAAAGACGATGGCCTTGCCCTTTATGGAGAGAACGAAATTAAGAAAGCCTTAGAGATGGGGGCTGTGAAGACCTTAATAATTACTGATGACCACCCGGAGCTTGAGGAATTCCTTAAGCTGGCGGAGGAGAAAGGGGCTGAAGTGTATGTGATAAGCGATGAAGTGCCTGACTACATGTGGATTAAGAAGACCTTCGGTGGCGTAGTAGCTGTTTTAAGGTACTTAATTTACTGAAGGAAGAAATGAAACTCAAACCTTTATTTAATCAGTAAGTAATCCTTACCTTAGGTCGGAATTGATGTCAAAAAATTCTGAAGGAAAGAGGTTGAGATCCCCGATTGTTGTTGTTTTGGGTCACGTAGACCACGGTAAGTGCTTACATCCTGACGAAAGGGTTTACTTAAGTGATGGGAGGCCCGTAAAGATATCCAAGCTCTTCATCCCTCAAAAACCTTGGTTGGGTAAGGAGGTCAGGAACGACGGGTATGAAGTAATTAAGTCGGGTGTTGGCTTACTTACCCTAACTAAGGGTGGAAGGGTCATTAGGGGTAGGGCCACACAGGCTTGGAGGATTAAGCACAGGGGGTACCTTCACGAACTAGTTCTTGAGGACGGAACAACAGTAAGAACTACTCCCGAACACCCTTTCCTAACGCTTGATGGTTGGTTAAGGGCTGATGAAGTGGGTGAAGGCTACTCCGTCGCGGTTTCCTTAAGGACCCCTTCCCCAAAGTCCTTGAGTAACGCGGTTAAAGGAGTTAAGCTCACCCCATTACTTAAGTTCTACATGAATTACTTAAGTAAGTCTAGGAAGGACTTCTGGAGAAGTTTCTTCAGCGCTTTAGGGGCTTGCAACGCCAGAGGATTAAACACTAACGAAGAAATTAGTGACCTACCTTCATTAGCTGCTGTCGGAAACCAAACTATTTTCGAAAGAACTAACCTAGAGTACTTCACGTCCCTCCTCATGGAGGCAGTGAAACCGCTTAGTAAGGGCAGTGAAGGATTACCTGCCTACGTCCTATCAGCACCAAACACTTACGTGGCAGAGTTCCTTAAAGGCTACTACCTAACTGCAGGCGAGGTTAGGGCTTCACCCCCTAGGTTAGTGTTCAAGGTTAAGTCCGTTAACGAAGCTAAGGACCTGAAGTACTTGCTCACGAGATTCGGGATACATTCGGTGATCTGTAGCCAGGAAAACAGAGTTTGTTTAAGCGTTTCGGGGAAGGACGACCTAGATAAGCTGTTCACCATATTAGGGGTTAAGAACCCCTTCCGCAACCTACTACCTCCTGAAACACTAGACCATACACTAATGCTTAGGTATAACGACCTAGGTTTCGTTAAGGTATCTAAGGTCAGGAGACTGGCCTACAAAGGTTACGTTTATGACTTCACCGTCCCCCCGACAAACGCCTTCATTGCTGAGGGCGTCGTGGTCCACAACACGACCCTACTTGATAAGATCAGGGGGACGGCAGTAGTGAGTAAGGAGCCGGGTGAGATGACCCAACACGTTGGCGCCTCAATGATTCCGGCATCAGTTATTGAGAAGATCGTTAAGCCCCTTAAGAGAATTCTGCCGGTTAAACTCACCATACCGGGCCTTCTATTCATAGATACCCCAGGCCATGAAGCCTTCTCTAACTTAAGGAGGAGGGGTGGAAGCATAGCTGACTTCGCCATACTAGTTATTGATGTTATGGAGGGAATAAAGCAACAGACTGCTGAGAGCATAGAGATATTAATGAGTAGGAAAGTCCCCTTCACTATAGCCGCAAACAAGATAGACAGGATTTATGGCTGGGTCCCACAACCCGATAAGCCTTTCCTGGAATCTATTAGGGTTCAAAGCAGGAGAGTTGTTGAGGAGCTTGAGAGGAGGATATACACCATCATAGGGCAATTAAGTCAGTTAGGCATACCTGCAGAAAGGTTTGACAGAATTAAGGACTTCAGGAAAGCCATAGCGATAGTCCCTATCTCAGCTAAGACGGGTGAGGGGATTCCCGAGCTACTCGCGGTTTTAGCCGGCCTCACCCAGAAGTACCTAACTAAGAGGATAATGTTCACGAGCGGCCCAGCTAAGGGAGTCATCCTTGAAGTTAAGGAAGTTACTGGTTTAGGCGCTTGCGCGGACACCGTAATTTACGACGGCATCCTCAGGAAAGGCGATACTGTTGTTGTTGGAGGGATTAACGAACCCGTAGTGACTAGGGTTAGGGCACTCCTCATGCCCAGACCCCTTGAGGAGATGAGGGTTGTTGGTGAGTCAGAATTCATGAGCATTAATGAGGTAGTTGCTGCAGCGGGAGTCAGGATCAGCGCGCCACGCCTTGATGAAGCCATAGCTGGAGCACCCCTCTATGCAGTAAAAGACGAGTCCGAAACTCCTGAAGTGGTTAAGAAGGTTTCGGAGGAAGTCACACAAGTCAGGTTCTCTAAAAACATTAATGGGGTAGTGATTAAGGCAGACACTTTAGGGACTTTAGAAGCCTTAGCCACTATGCTAGAGAGCCGTGGAGTACCAGTTAGGTTAGCTGATGTTGGCCCATTAAGGAAGAACGAAGTTATTGAGGCATCCATAGTTAAGAAGGAAAACAGGTACTTAGGTGCTGTTCTCCTCTTTAATGTCAGGCCACTGCCTGAAGCTGAAGAACTAGCGAGTAAGGAAAGGGTTAAGGTATTTCATGACTCAATAATCTACCGACTAATAGAGAAGTACGAGATGTGGGTCAAGGAAGAGAAGTCTAAGGAACTACTACATAAGCTTCAGGAAACTGTTTTCCCAGCCAAGATACAGGTGATCCCGGGATACGTGTTCAGGAGAAGGGATCCAGCAATAGTTGGTGTTAGGGTTCTTTCAGGAACCTTAAGGCCCGGCTACCCCCTAATGAGGGGTGACGGGAAACCTTTAGGTAAGGTATACCAGATTCAGCTGAAGGGCAGGAACGTTCCTGAAGCTAAGAGAGGGGATGAGGTAGCTATATCGATAGTGGGTAACGTGCTTGTCGGGAGGCACTTCGGCGAGGGAGATATCCTCTACACAGACCCTCCCGAAAAAGACCTTGAGAAAGTCATCACTGAATTTAAGGAACTGGTAAGTGATGAAGATATCGAACTCATTAAGGAAATAATTAGGGTAAAGCAGAAAAGAGATAGAAGGTTCGGGTTACCAATAATCTTTAAGTTAAGGACCATGAAGAAAGCCTGAATTAATGTGGGCTTCAGTACTCACCGCAGTCACTACTGAAGACGACACTTATCTCGTACTCAGCTCTTTCAGGGGTATCCGCAGCATGCACTACGTTCTCACTTATTGAGAGGGCATAATCCCCCCTAATAGTTCCTGGAGGCGCTTTCCTCCCGTCAGTAGGGCCAATTAAGGTCCTAACGACAGAGACAGCCTCATCACCCTCAACAACAGCAGCAACAATAGGTCCTGAAGACATGAACTCCACTAAGCCCTCATAAAATGGCTTACCTTTATGAATGTCGTATAGCCTCTCAATACATGCCTTGCTTGGGTAAATCATCCTCAGCCTCGTTATTTTAAGGCCCTTCTCCTCAATTCTCTTAAGGACCTCCCCAATTAAGCCCCTACTCACTCCATCAGGCTTAACTATTAGTAGCTCTCTCTGAATCA
>JALWQN010000027.1:17817-28894 GCA_027083115.1 Desulfurococcales archaeon | reverse complement strand
GTCCTTACTTCGGTCTCTGGATTACCTAACGCCTACTATGTTGCTGCAATAATTGGTTTACTTCCCTTAGCCATACTTACGATTACGTTAAGGTTTGGGAAGCTATGAAGTAGTTTTTTATCTTGCTACCATATTCTATTGAGTTACGATGGGATGCGGAGAGAGATGGGCTAGGAAGGACCTAATAGAAAAATTAGTGAATCACTTAAGCACCAACTTAATGTTTAGGCCTTACCTTAAGAAGGAATGCTCGTCAACTCAAGACATTGCTAAGGATTTAGCAATGAAGGGAGCTTTTGAAGGGACGTTAGTTATTTGCGAAAGAATGAGTAAGGGGAGAGGAAGGCATGGTAGGTCTTGGATAGCTGATTATGGGGGTTTATGGTTCACTTTAATTCTTAGACCATCACGAAATGATAGGCTTCAGCTACTGAGTTTACTTAGTGGGTTATCTGTGGCTGAAGCGTTAGAGGATACATTAGGTGTCGAAGCAAAAATTAAGTGGCCTAATGATATCTTAGTTAAAGGAAAGAAGGTCGCTGGCGTACTGATTGAAGCCACCGTTTCTTCAGAAGGCCCTATATATGTTCTACTAGGTGTAGGTATAAACACTAACAATTGTTTGCCTGAGGAATTAAGGAGTTATGCTACGTCACTTACGGAAGTTATGGGAGAACACGTGAATAACTACTTCCTCCTGAAATCTCTTCTTAAAAGAATTGACATAAATTATGGGCTTTATTTAAGCAGAGAAGATAAGCAATTGCTTAATGCATGGTCAGTTAGGGATCTCCTTAAAGGCAAGTCAGTAACTATATACTTACATAATGGGTTTGTGAGAGGAGTTGCTGCAGGAATAAATGATGATGGCTCCTACAAATTAAGGGTTAGGAATGAAGTAATTAAAGTGACTTCTGGCGAAGTTATTCACGTAAGATAAATATCTTTACCTACCCATCATTAGGAAGGCTGAAGCTATTATTGTCACAAGCATAATTAGAGACAACACAACCCCGGTAGGTTCTTTCCTCCTAATGAACTCGAGAAGCATTATAGTTAGTCCAGCTGGTGGTGTGGAAACAATGAGCCACAGACCAAGCTCTTTAACAACATCTAAGGAAGGGTAAACTACCTCAACAACTATCCCTAAAACCAGGGTAGAGAGCCCTACAATAATGCCTGCCCTCAAAATCCTCGACACCCTATCGAACATTCCTACTTACCCTCCCACCACTTAAATAAACGGAAACATTAACTTAAGCCCTGCATAAGCAAGTAAAGCAGCAAACACTGCCCGAACAACCTGAGGCCTTAAGCGCTTCATGTATTTAGCCCCTAAAGTAGCTCCAGGAATCAATCCAGTAGCTAATGCCGCTACACTGACCGCATTGGGTAATCCCTTAATTAAGTATACTATCCCACCACTTGATGCCGTTAACCCAATCATGAAGAGGCTTGTGGCTGCAGCCATCTTAATAGGTATATCAAGAATTAAGTTCATTATCGGTACCTTCAGAACACCACCACCTATACCGAACATCCCGGAAAACAAGCCAGCTATTGAAGATGCAATAATTGCAGATCCTTTCCTTAATCCAGAGAGACTCACTTCCTTTACCTCAAGTCTTTGGGATCTCCTCTCAACGTATATGCCCTTAAGTATTGTTGCCACTGCCGTACCTAATAGCAGAGCACCCAAAGAAAACTCGACTATCCCCGTTGGTAAAGTTATTGTTGAGTAGGCACCGAGGATGGCACCGGCTGCTGTAGCTGGCTCAAGCATTAAGGCGGTTTTGACGTTAACATAACCCGATTTAAGGTATACACTTGCTGAGGCCGCTGACGTAGCTATAATACATATGAGGCTCGTAGCAATAGCTACCTTAACGTCATAACCTAGTAAAAGGACCATGTAGGGAACCATAAGCGAACCTCCCCCAATACCTGCTATGGCTGAGATAAAACCAATTCCTAGAGCCCCAAAAAATAGCGCAGGAAGTAATATAGGTAACGACGTAATCATCTCTAATCTACCTTAGCCATTAGCCCTTAGTGAGTTACGGTATCTGATTAAATGCGTTTCCTTCTCGCTTTGAATAAGTAATTGCCTGATGAGCAACCCATGTTTAGTGAGTTACGATAACCCTTAAGAACCTCTACAGCCTTAACCCAAGCAAGCGCTTCCTCAGAAGTGACTTCCTCCTTAACCCTATAGTCCGCTTTCCTTATATATTCCTCCATCATATTAAGCACGTTCTTCACCTTGTTTACCTGAATCCTTCTGAGCTCCTTCCTAACAGAATCAGTAGACAACCCTTCATATACCATTAAGTAATGCCTTAAACAAAGAATCGAGTTAGACTCCTCATAAGCCAGCAGTATCTCAGGCTTCTCCTGAAAGCACTCTATGAAGTCGTCAACTAGGTTTTTCTCAACTTCCTCAGCATGCCTGCATAATGGGCATTTCTTCAGGTTCCTTAACGTTTGGGGAAGCTCTTCTGTTCTCATCTTCTCAAGCGCTTCAGAAAGCATGTCTTCATAAATTATTGTTGACCCTAAACCATCAAGCACGTCAGGCCTCCTAGCTACCTCAGTAAATAACCATGCGTGATAAGGGCATAGACCTAAGCTCTCCCTAAAACCCTTCCTTATTTGGGGATCATTAACCCCCTCATAAAGAATGTTCTTTATTGAGTCTTCCTCAGACTTTCTTATGGCCCTACATACTGGGCAACCACCTAGCTTAAGGCTGTTCTCGACATTAATTATTGTAAGGCCTGAGCAGGCTTCAGTCCTCCTTTCTCTCCTTAGCACCATGCTTAAAGACCTCCTCATACTTCTTCACTATTTCCTTGATCTCATTAATGACTTCATCATCGCTTATATCTGTGTTCTTCAAGTCCTGCTCGCTGGGCCTAAGAAATTCGTTAACATAAATATTGACCAATGTTTTCAGCTTCCTTATCTCCTCCTCCCTAAACCCCCTAGCTTTATTTTGAGGTAGGTTCTTGTAGCATAGTTCTAGGCTACTCACTACACTTGAGAAAGTGAGTAACAACTTTCTGAATTCATCGAGCGCATCCTTAAGTAAGAGGCGGTAGTGAAGGTATGCTGACTCGACCCTCAGGAAGTGGTAGCGCTTATCCCAGAGCTCCCTATCGTTAACGCCTTCCTTCCCATAAGCTTCCTCTAGGTCAATATATCTTATTCCTTTCTTAATGACTTCCTTAAGCGCTTCCTTTAAGGGTAAACCCTTCTTTTCCGCATAATCCCTTAACTTATTAATTTCGTAATCATTCAGCTCATCAAGTAAGTCATTCTTTTTCTTCAGGAAAATCATCTTGAACAACCCCTCTACCATCGACTAATTCCTTGATCCAGCTCATTAAGCGCTCTTTTACCCATAACCCGATAGAATGTGAGGAGGTCTTTGCCTGCCACCTCATTAATTTTATTGCACGGCTCCCAATCGTTTAGCTCCTTGCAGACAGCATTCATTTCTGAGAGGAAAATGCTGATCTCCTGGTAAATTCTTTCTGTAGTGATCGAATCCTCCTCTAAAAGCCTTAGGGCTTCCTTAACGACTTCCTTAAGAAGCAAACCTAATTCTGAAGTTATTTCCTCTTCACCCTGAATGAAGTATACGGGTGGATGAACCCTAGCTAATGACGTTAAGTACTCTGCCTTAAGCAGCAATAGATCTGCCCTGCCTTCTGCCTTAAGGGCAACCTCAGTTACTTCCTTGATTGCAGGCGGCTTTAGCGTCGTTAAGGGGCCGTAGATTAAGGCCCTCATAAACTCCCTTAGCTCATCCTTCCTAAGCTCCCTTAATGCATTGTTTATTGTGCGCTTGATGAAGTCTAGGGATTCTCCGCTCTCTAGCCTAGGAAGCAAGACCTCCAGTAACGTCAGGTATGACATGCCTAATCCATAGTTCTTTCTGAATCCCTCAATAATGATATTGGGGCTTAATTCATTGCTGATTTTCCTAACTAAATCTTCCGTTAGTGTATGTTCGAAAATCAAGGCAGTTAATTCAGGCTTACCTAAACTTTTGAGGGCCTTAAGGAACTCCATACCTGCAACAAAATGCCGTGAGCTTAGGGGCTGACCCAACAATTCCTTAAGTACCTTAACAGCATCATCGATCAAGCCCTTATTAATTACTTCATAAGCAAGACCCCATGGATCGCTTAAAGCTTTAGGGCTTAAATCACTCATTCCTGCAGCACCAGTCTTTCTAGCGCATTAGCTAAAATAACGATATCCTTATTCACAGAACTATTTTTGACTATCTATGTATGTCATGACCTCGTCTGAGAGACTATCCTAATGAAGTAACTGTATATTGGTGAAGGCTGTAAGGGCCGGCTCCTAAATTCTGGATGTGGCTGAGATCCGAAATATAAGGTTGGGTAATCCCTTAGCTCTATGAATTCAACATATCTCTCAGGACTCCAACCACTAACTCTAAACCCGGCCTTCTCTAATGCATCAACATATTTTGGGTTAACCTCATATCTGTGCCTATGCCTTTCTCTTACTACTTCCTTACCGTACATTTCCCACGCTTTAGTTCCCTTAACTATCTTTATTGGGTAACTGCCCAGCCTCATCGTTCCTCCCAAATGCTTAACGCTATATTGACTCGGAAGTAAATCAATTACTGGATGCGGTGTTTGGGGATCTAGTTCCTTACTGTTTGCTTTATTAAGACCTAATAAGTTCCTTGTTGCCTCAACAACCATTAACTGCATACCGAAACATATTCCAAGCACTGGCTTATTAGCCTCTCTGAACGCCTTAATGGTTTTTATTTTCCCTTCACTGCCTCTCTTCCCAAAGCCCGGAAGGATTACCGCTGCATCTGATGAATGTACTATTCCTTCAGGATTTACCGCTCCTCTCTCTATTTCTGTAGCTTCAAACCACTTAAGGACTGGCTTCACTCCCTCCCAAGCGGAGGCATGCTTTAGGGCTTCGATAATGCTTATGTAGCTGTCGTGAAGCTTCGTGTACTTACCTACCATGGCGATCCTTATTTCCTTAGTTGATGAAGTTAACTTATTTACGAATGCCTCCCATTGGCTTAGGTCAGGTTCCCTAAAATCAAGGTCCAGCTTTATGGATAGATACTTGGCGTAGCCCTCGTCCCCAAGGATTAAGGGTACCCTATATATGATGTCCGTATCTGGGTTACTGAATACTGCATTTCCAGGGAGGTTAGAGTATAGAGCAATCTTGCTTCTGGCTTCGTTCTCTAGAGGCTTAGGTGACCTAACTACTATTGCGTCAGGCTGAATACCTATTCGCCTTAACTCATTCACGCTGTGCTGGACAGGCTTGGTTTTCTGTTCTCCCGTCTGAATTATTGGTGCGAGAGCTACATGAACAAAGAACGTATTAGTTAGTCCTTCCTCAATCCTCATCTGCCTCACTGCCTCAAGAAAGGGAAGGCCTTCAATGTCTCCCACAGTACCTCCTATCTCAATCACAGAAATATCTGCATGAGATTCCTTAACAACTTCCCTAATTCTCGACTTAATTTCGTCAGTGACATGAGGAATTACTTGAACGCACTTACCTAAGTAATCGCCTTTCCTCTCCTTCTCAATAACTATTCTGTAGATCTGTCCTGTAGTTATGTTATGTTTTCTTGTTAATTCTGTATTGAGGAACCTCTCATAATGCCCTAAATCAAGGTCTGTTTCCCCACCATCTTCAGTGACGAATACTTCCCCATGCATGTAGGGATTCATGGTTCCTGCATCAACATTTACGTAAGGATCTATCTTGATGGCTGTGACGCTGTACCCCATTGACTTAAGAAGTAAGCCCGTAGATGCTGTAACTACTCCTTTCCCCAGACCGGAGAGAACACCTCCAGTTACGAAGACGTACTTAGGCAAACGCCCTCACGATTAAGGGAGAGAGAGCTAATAAAGTTGCCTCAACCTCAGGGTTTAAGCACTTCAGCCCTATCGGCGTATCCGACAATAACATGGTCAGCTAACTTAATGAATAGTCCTGTCCCAATGACTCCGGGCAATGACTTTAACTCCGCATCAACCTTTATGGGATCCTTAATTCCTCCTTCAGGAAAGACATCAACGATAACTCCGCCGACATCAGAGATCACTGGGCCGTACTTACCTCCCAGAGGATATCTGAGCCTCACTTCATACCCTAAGTTTCTTAACTTATTTATAATCATGCCTAAAGCTTTAGGCAGAACCTCAATAGGTATGAAGTGATTAGTGCCTAATTCCTTCACAAGTTTCCTATAATCAACTATGAAAACCCTCCTTAAGGAATAATAAGCAAGTATTTTCTCCAAGGTTAAGGCTGCTCCACCACCCTTAATCATGTTGAGTTCAGGATCCACTTCGTCAGCACCATCAACATAAACATCGATTGACTTAAGGCTCATTGTTTTTTCGACCCTGAATCCTGCCTCACTTAACTTAAGAACGGTATCTATTGATGACGCTACGAAGATTCTGTCCCTGAAGTCTTTTTTCCTATCGGTTAGGACCTGAATAAACTTCTCTACTGTTGAGCCAGTACCTACACCAATTATTTCAGCATCATTAATGAATTCGAGAGCCTTAGAAGCCGCATTTAATTTGGCTAGAGATATTAGTTCCTCCGCCAAAATTGTTCCCGAAGCAATTACTTAATTTAACCTATAAAATAATTCTGATTAAGGAGGGATGTTTGAAGAAAGAACTTTGTTTTTACAGCGTTATCTAATTTCTTTATTCTGTTTTTTCTTCCTTCCTCTCGATTGAGGACTTTGACTCCTCATACCCTTCCTCACTTAAGGATTTCACTAGCTGTATTGCTTTCTCTATTTTCTCCTTCTTCTCTGGTTTCAGCTCCTTAACCTTCTCCAATTCCTTTATAGCCTCCTCAAGCCCTTTCCCCTTAATGGATGAAGGGGTAAATTTCCCGCCTCTAAATGAGGTAGTAAAGACCTCCATAAGTTTCTTCAAGTCTAAGGCAGAATCCAGCCTCTTTCTGAAGAAGTCTTGAACCATGTCCCTAGCCATATCTTCAGGTATTCCACTTTCCTTCAGGTTCTTGTAGAGCGCACTCACTTCTTTACCTAGCTTCTCACCGCTTAAGGACGAAGTGACCGTCTCCAATACGTCCTTGATAGGTTCTTTCAGACCCTTAACGAAATCAGTTACCGCATTCAGTACTTCCCTCAATTCCTCAATATCTTTCTCTTCCTCTTCTTCTTTCTTAATTTTTATTTCATGCTTTTCAGACACTTTTTACCACCGTATTACTTACTCATGAACACCTTAATCACTTTTATAAAGCTTAAGTGGCCAGGAAGTGATCAATGAGTGGCTCCTTACCCTTTAGCGTAATGGAGGATAGCGAATGCCTTGCTTAAGTTCCCCTTTAATGGAGCACCTAACGCCATTCTGGTGCATTCATCCTTAACTGCTGGATTCAATTCCTGAATTAATTCAGTAGATTCCTTATTGCCAGCAGGCACTACAATATTTCTCCCACCCAATAATATTGCCTTGCTCATTAAGGTCTTTGCCGCATCCACTGATTCAGCTACTAAGGGACCAATATCAGAGCCCTTAATTAACGCGTATCCTTTATCAGTAGCTATTATTTTCCCTCCATGCCTTAACCACGCCTCCACAACCCTCCATCTATCGTAACCGAAGACCTCCCTATCCAGTTCCCTGAGCCTCCCTAGATCAATCGAGGTTAATTTGAGTTTCGCGTTTGACGTTGTAAGCGATTTGATTGCTTCTTCAGATAAGGAGTAGGTTATTGTGGCATACATTTCCTTAAACCCGAATTTCTTGTAGAGCTTTCTACCTACTTCGGTAGCGTCTAGTCCTATAGTTTCCACACCACAGGAGCCCGCAATCTCTAGGAGCTTAGAAAATATCTTCGAGCCAATGCCCCTCCTCTGGAACTTCTTTCTTACGGCCATATTGCCGATCCATGCCAGCTTGCCATAAAAGAATATGCACCCTAAGCCCACAGCCTCATTACCTAAGCCAGCTAATAAACACCCCTGAGGCTCTACCTCAAGTGATACCTCCATAATGTTTATTGCTTTATTCATATCTTTAACTCCGAAAGCATCAGCAAAAATTTCCGCCATAGTGAGGATATCCTTAGGTTCAGCAAACCTTAGTTGAGGGCCGTTATGCAACCCGATCATGCACCATATATAATAAAAGAAGGTGCTTAAATTTGATGCAACCGTTATACCGGCTTAAGTGCAGAAGCCTTAAACATCATATATATTTTGGTTTTTTCCTTGATGCCTAAGTGATCGGCTGATGCCTTAGTTACGTATGCCTTCAGCCTTAACGATTTGCCGATTTTTGCCTTAATAAGAACTAATGCACCCCTAGCTTCTATTCCCGTAATTACTGCGGGCATAATGTTCATTGCGCTTACCGCATGAGGCTGTTCCTTAAGCAACACTATGTCTTCAGGCCTCAATGCTAAAGTGATTTCCTCACCGATATTGAAGTTATGGTCTGCTACCCTCAGGACTTTGCCACCGATATCAACCAGCATTACCTCGTTTTCGGTTCCCTTTACAACCCCACGCAAGTAGTTAGTGTCTCCCAGATAGGTCGATGCTTCCTTGGTAGATAGTATTTCTTCCAGAGCCCCTTCCTTAACTATTTTACCTTCCCACATGAATGCAGCTTTAGTGGCCAAGTACGAAGCCTCAGCAACATCATGAGTTACATGGACTGCTGTAAATCCCAATCTCTTATGAAGTGATTTAAGAAGTCTCCAAGCTGAAGACCTCAGACTAGGATGTAAGGCTGCTGTAGGCTCATCAAGCAGTATAGCTTTAGGCTTAGTCACTAAGGCCCTAGCTAAAGCAACCCTCTGTTGCTCCCCTCCACTCAATGCGCTCGGTCTTCTGTGAAGGAGATCAGCGATTCCTAATTTTTCCGCTATTTCTTCTACTCTCAACCTGATTTCCTCCTTTCCCATCCCCCTTAGTTTAAGGGGATATCCAATATTTCCGTAAACGCTCATGTGAGGCCATAAAGCATAGTTCTGGGGAACGAAAACGAGACCTCTTCTCTCAGGGGGTTCTTTTGTTACATCAACATCATTAACAAATATCTTCCCGCTCTCCACCTTCCTTAATCCAGCCAAGCACTCTAATAGGATAGTCTTACCTACGCCGCTAGGTCCCAGAACAACTAAATAGTCTCCACTTCCTGCCATTAAAGAAATGTTTTTCAGTTTAAAGGGTCCTACCCTAACGTTTAGGTTAGTTACTTTTATCAACCTCTCCACCTTAACACGGTTCTAAGGATAACGAAGGTCGTTATTGAGATAGAGAGAAGAACTAGCGTTAATGCTATAGCGTAACCTAGGCCGTAGGTATTGAACCACTCGACAATCAATACGTTAATGGTTTTAGGATAGTAAGCGATTATTAATAGAGCGCCAACCTCGCTCATAGCTCTTGCCCAAGCGAGAAGAGAACCAGTAAAAACGCTTCTTGCTGCTAAAGGTAAAGAAATCGTTAGGAAAGTCTTCCCTGGGCCTGCACCTAATGTTCTAGCTACCCCCTCCAAGTAAATGTTTATTGAGGCAAAACCTTCTCTCACAGTATCTATAAGGAGGGGGGCACTAACGAAGATGAAAGCCGCCACAATACCCCAGTAGCTATCTGCTATAACTAGCCCAAGGGATTTGAGAAGCCCACCTAAAGTTGTTCGAGGACCGAAAGCGCTTAAGAGCATTATACCAACTACTGCGTGAGGAACAACTAAGGGCAAGTCTATTATTGACTCAATAAGTCCTTTACCTCTGAATTCATGCCTAGCCAACAGGTAAGCTAAAGGTGTACCAAAAGATAGAAGAATGAGTGTAGATGTTGTGGCTGCCGCAAGAGACAAAACTAATGCATTAAGGGCTTCCCTGATCCCCATAACTTCCTTAATGATGTTTGGGTTGGCCGCAAGCAATAGAGCTATGAAGGGATAGGTTAAGTAGATAAGTATGATTGCTGAAACCAGACCGAAAACAGCAATTACTTTCCTCAATCCTAACCACTTACTTGAATTGATTGTGCGTGAACAATTAATGACTTACCTCAAATCCTGAGGCACTTCACCAACCAATACGGGTTTTATGTATGACTGGCCTAAGGAGTTAAATACTCCCTTGCCTTTAGGGCTCAACATAAGCTTAATGAACTCTAATGCTCCCTCAATATTTTTTGCAGTAGATGGTATAGTTACGCCATAAATTATCGGGTAGCCCTTAACCTCCTTCTCCTGGTTTGTTCCACTCATTAAATGAACCACAACCCTACTGTAGAATGAGGTTAAGTTAGGGTTATTGAGGCTTAACTCATCAGGTAGCTCAACGTAATTTAGGTGGTGCTGTACCGCAACGCTCTTGTATTCGAAAGCATAATCGATAACGCCTGACTCAACTAAAGCGATTAAGTCAACGCTTTTACTCCTGATAACTAACTTGTTTCCAGTGACCTTCAAGTTTGGTGGGACAAATAAGTTTAGTGTTCCGTTAACCTTCAGAGCTTTAACGTTTGTTTCATTAAGTAATAGTTCATTGAGGAGCCAATTCCCGTATTTAAGGCTAGCTAAGCCCAATACAGTGACTGCCCTATATCCGCATGGGTCGTCGTTAGGGTTAGAGAATCCGAACCTTACATCGGGCTCCATTAAAATCTTTATCCAGTTTATCGAGTTTATTACCGTTGAATACCTTGATTTATTAGTATACACTAGAACTAACCTATTAGTTGCAAAACCAATTACCCATCGGGCGTACTTATTCATCATGAACTTGGGAACTAGTCTGTAATCTGCTAAGGCCAAAACATCCGCTCTTTCACCCAAATCTGTGACCTTCCTCACAGCAGTCACGCTACCAGAAGGCTCAATATATACCTTCATTCCTGGATGAGCCGATTCATAGATCTTGCTTAACTGCTGGAGCGGTAGGTAAAGACTTCCAGCACAAAAAATAACTAGCTCGCCCTCATTTGTGGAGTTGGTTACGTATTTACTCCTTTCCTTCAGTAAGG
>JALWQN010000027.1:0-17807 GCA_027083115.1 Desulfurococcales archaeon | reverse complement strand
GAGTTAAAGAAACCAGCTCTAAGACCCAGAAAAACCGATATTAGGCCAATAACCAAGAAAAATAAAATTACTGCTGAAGCAGTTTTACTGAGTGCCTTCATTAGTGAAGTACGCAGGATCAACACCTCCACCATTTTATCTTTTATCAGAAAATAGATAATAATGAAAATAAAAAATTACCTTTTGTGAAGGAAGAACCTACGTTGTATTAGATTTCTATCCCGTGACTTCTAATGTATGCTGTTAATTCCTCTAGGGTTGGTGCTGCATGGGAACCTAATTTAGTTACTTTTAGGGCAGCTATTATGGAGGCTCTTTTGAGGGCTTTCTCTACGGAGTAATTATTTATAAGCGATGTAAGTAAGCCTGCAGCAAAGGTGTCTCCTGCACCTGTCGTGTCAACCACTTTTGGTACTGGGTAAGCAGGTATTTCACATTCTCCATCATCGCTTAACGCATAGGATCCTTTCTCGCCTCTCTTAATGACTACGAGCTCGGGGCCCACTGCTTTAATTGCTTTTGCGGCTTCCTTAAAGTTTCTTAAGTGAGTTATTAGTTCAGCCTCTCTCTCGTTAGCTAACACTATATTGACTCCCTTAATAACGTTCTTCAGCTTCTCCATCCCTTCAGTAGCTAATACTCGTCCCGGATCCCATGATGTTCTCCTTCCGTACTCCTTAGATAGCTTAACTACGTACTGAGTTGTATCAAGCCTCAAGCTAGCTATGTGAACGTACTTAGCTCTCTTTATTAGTTCGGGGTCCACGTCCTTAGGTTCAAGCTTTTCTGACGCTCCCTTAAATCCGTAAATAATTATTCTACCTTCAGGATCCCTCACAACTACGGAGAAACCAGTAGGGTGCGTGGGCTCAACCTTAAGCCCCGAAATGTCTATTCCCTCCCTCATTAAGCTATCTACAGCAACCCTTGCAAATGAGTCAAGGCCTACCTTAGCTATTACTGAAGCCCTTAGGCCAAGCCTTCTAACAGCTATAGCTACGTTAGCTGCTGAACCACCAACACCTCTGCTTTCCTCCAGTATCTTGGCTTCCTCATCCGGATTAGGGAAACGTTCAACCCTGAATCGGAGATCCACTAAAACATGACCGACAGCAACGACGTCTATTTCCATAACTAACCTAACCACACATCATCTGCTTAAGTACTTGATTGCTTCATCAGGGTTGAGACCCTCATGAACTATCTTAGCTATGGCTTTAACCATTCCTTCAGGATTATTGCTCTGGAACACGTTTCTCCCCACAACCACTCCCTTACCTCCGGCATCCATGACTGCCTTAACGTGCCTTAAGAACTCCAGAGGTGCTGAGGTCCTTGGCCCACCACTCATAAGTACGGGTACGCCCGAAGCCGCTTTAACTACTTCAGCGAAAGTTTCCTTACTTCCTGTGAAGTAAGTCTTTATTAAGTCAGCTCCGCTTTCTGCTGCTGCCCTAGCCCCATACCTAACTATTTCTACTTGGTAACGGTCCTTTATCTCTGGGCCTCTCGGGTACGCTAACTGCAGTGCCGGGTAACCGTAACTTTCGGCAGCCTCCCTTACTGCAAACCATCTCTCAAGCATTATGTCCTCATAAGGACTTCCCCAATATATGGTTGCGGCGACAGCATCAGCCCCTAACGCAATAGCATCCTCAACGTAACCGAACACGCTTTGAAGTAGTCTTTCATTTTCAGGCCTTAAGTTAGTTTTGCTTGAGACCTTAATTATTATAGGTACCTTACCTCCCCAAATCCTGTAGGTTAATCTAGCCATACCTGGAAGCATCATTATTGCATCTACGCCAGCATTAACTACTTTAGAAATTATTGCTTCGGAATTCACGTGCTGTGGCGGGAAATCTTTAGGCCCGTGCTCAACACCGTGATCGAAAGCAAATATAACTGCCTTACCGTCCGATAGGATTCTCCTTAACCTGGTTTCTTTACCCACGCCCGAATAAGTTGTTGAGGACATACCTTTCACCCTAATTCTTTAGTTAAGAAACTTATACGTGTTTAATGCATTAAGTGATTAGGTTTCGGTGACCCTCTCCAATATTCCATCCTCATTGACTACGAAGGTATCTTCCAGCTTAATTTGGCCTAGGCCCTCAATAAGTATTGGTGCATGAACCATCGCCAGCACCATACCTGGTTCCGGGGTAAGGAACCTGTCCTTAGGAACTATTGTTGTTATGGGTGTTTCCTCAACCTGTAAACCGACTCCATGAGTATATCCTAAAACCCTGAAATCAGTCATTCCGTACTCCCTATAAATCTTGTCTAACTCAATCATTACTTCCGAGAACTTAATTCCTGGCCTCGTCAAATCTATTGCCTTCTCATAGACCTTATTCATGCATTCCATGGATTTCTTAGCTAATTCGTTTGGCTCCCCAATAAAGTATGTCCTAGCCATATTAGCATAGTACCTACCATAATCTGCACTAACTACTATGGTCACGAAAGAATCCTTAATGACTTTAACATTATGTAGAGGTTCAGCATGAATTCTCGGGTGAGGCCCTGCATTCACATAGACTAAGGGCTCTTCTGAACCCGCTCTATAGAGTTCCCTATAGATTTCTGCAGCGATCTCAACCTCAGTCATCCCAGGCTTTATGATGTCCTCAACATCCCTCATTGCTTTAGCAGCTATTCTGCCGGCCCTCCTTATTGCCTCCAGCTCATACTCGTCCTTGATCTCCCTCATTGATTGCGTGATTGGCGAAATATCAACTACCTTAACGCTTGGATTCAATCTCTTAAACATCTCATAGAAAAGTATGAAAGAATCCCTCTCAAGACTGAACTCAAGCCCTACAGTCGAGTACTTCCTCTCCCTAATTAGTCCTGAAACCTTACCCATTAATTCGCCTCCCTCTCTGTAAGTCACAATACTGTCTAGCCAACTCAGACTTCTTAACCCCTTTTCTTCCCCCTTAACTGCAAAGAGAACGGGGTTCCCTTCAGCTGGTATCATGAGTGACGGACGCAGCCATTTAACTCCAGTGAAGTAAATGAAGGTGGATAGCACCCTAATCATTGCTGCATCAATACCTGAGTCCCTCAATCTCTTCTGAAATGCCTTAACCCTACCCTTAAGTACTCCTTCAGGAATAATGCTCAAGCACAACACCCATTAATTAATAATTAGTTCATTAATAAAGCCAGCTGGGTTAACGTTCTTTATCAGCTGGTTTAATTTATTTAAGGAGTTAGTGGTGAAGGTTGGTTTTGTGGGTAGGTACCCCCCAACACATTGCGGGGTTGCTGAATACACTAAGATGTTAGCTTCTTTCCTTCAAAGCGTTACTCCAGGAATAAGCATTTATTCCTTATCTACGGACGAGAGCTATACTGAACCCTATATTGAAGAGGATAGTGGGGCAAGGGTCTACCCTTGCTTCCATCATAAAGGAACGGACTTCCGAAAGTGTCTCGAGGTCCTCAACGATCTTGGGGGTGTTGATGTATTGCATATCCAGCACGAGTACGGGATATTCGGAGACACTGATGACGTACTGAGGTTTAGTCACTTAGCTAAGGAGGAAGGATTAACTAAAGCCGTAATTATTACGTTGCATACGGTCTACCATCCCTACTCTGGGAAGGAGGGAGCTCTGGAATTCCAGAAAAGACTAAACGAATTCATCGATTTAATCATAGTTCATAGCCGGCTACAGGAGTTTGAGCTCTATGCTCAAGGTCTTAACCCCAGAAAAATAGTTAGGATCCCTCACGGGACTTTACTTAATCCTTACTTATGGATGCCTCAGAATCGCCTACTTCATAATCTGGGGGTTGCCAAGGAATTGAGGAGACCCCTACTTATTTTACCCGGCTTTATCAGGAAAGATAAAGGAATTAACGTGTTGATTGAATCTCTTCAGTACTTTAATAACGAACCCTCTCTCCTAGTTGCAGGAGAGGTCAAGAATCCAGAATTGATCGAGGTTCTTGAAGAAAGCGGAGTTACTTACGTACCGAAATACTTAAGTAGTGACGAGATCCTTAAGGCTGTGGCTGCTGCAGATACCATAGTTCTTCCCTATAAGGACAGGCCTGGAACATACTCAGTTAGCGGCATTCTCCATTTATCTATGGGTGCATTAAAACCTATCGTAGGTACTAGAGTACCCAGGCTTGTAGAGCTTTACGAGGTTAGCAGGCAGCTGACTGCAGTCCCTGAGGATCCTGTTGACTTGGCAGGGAAGATTGAGTGGGTTCTTAATCACTATGACTTCGCAGTAGTTTATGCCTCTAACTTATATAGCTACGCCGTCAGAGTCCAATGGGGCAGAATGGCTAGAAGGCACTTAACCAACTATAGAAAAGCAATTAAAGCATATACTCAGGACCTACCATAAAGTTTGATTAGAATGCCAAATTCCCTTAATTCCTCCCTTAAACTACTTAAGTTACTTAACATCCATCTCCAATTTCCTGAAGCAGTACCTGGCCTATTGATTCTTGCTTCAGGACCTAAGCACATAATGTCTTGAACTGGGATAACTGCTAAATTAGCTATTGATGATAAAGCGAGCCTGCAAAACACATCACATACGTTATTTTCATTAACAGTTTCCCCTACATAATCACTTACTTTCTGTCTGTTGCTGGGCTTAGCTTCCTGAATGAACCAGCCCTTAGAGGTGTTAGAATCGTGAGTTGATGTGTATACGACTAGGTTCTTCATGTAGTTATGAGGTAGATGAGGGTTTAGCTCATCATCACCAAAAGCAAAAACTAAAACCCTCATTCCTGGGAAACCATACCTATGAATCACCTCCCTAACGTCAGGCGTTATGAACCCAAGATCTTCAGCAATGAAAGGTAAGTTTGGAAACCTTGCGACTAACTTCCTGAAGAAGCTCTCGTAGGGTACATGAACCCATCTACCTTTAATGGCTGTCTTATTCTTTGCTGGAACCTCCCAATAAGCAATCAAGCCCCTAAAGTGATCTAGTCTAACTATATTGTAAAGTCTTAATGCATGCTCTAATCTGCTGAACCACCATGAAAAACCGGTTTCCTCATGCTTTACCCAATCATATACTGGATTACCCCATAACTGACCTCTCCAACTGAAATAGTCTGGAGGCACGCCACCAACATATGAAGGCTTCAGTCTCCTGTTTAACTTAAATAAGTGTGGATTTACCCAAACATCCGAACTATCGTAATCAACGTAGTAAGGGATATCCCCAATTACTTTAATCCCTAACTTCTCAGCATGCTTCCTTAACTTAAGCCATTGCCTAAAGAAAATGAACTGCTTGAACTTTTCATAAAGCAACTCATCTTTTTTCTCTTCCTTAACCTTCTCTATAGCTCTACGTCTCCTTAACTTTAGGTCTTTAGGCCAATAACCCCACGGCCTACCGCCATCCATCTTCTTTAGCACTACATAAAGAGCGAAGTCCTCGAGCCACTTTTCTTCACTAGCTAAGAAATCCTCAAAGGCAACTCTCCACTCACTATATTTCTTCTGGAACGAATTGAAGGCCTTACTCAACAATTCTTCCTTCATACGGTAAGCGTAATGGTACTTAACCCAGCCCTCGGTTTGGGTACGTAAGCCAAATATTAAGGATTCCTTAAGTAAGCCCTCCTCAACAAGGAGATCAGGACTTATTAAGGCTGTGTTTCCAGCGAAGGAAGATATTGAACTATAGGGAGAATTACCTTTATCGATTGAGGTAAGGGTTAAAGGGAGAACCTGCCAGTAACTAAATCCTGCATCCTTAATAATATTAAGGAATTCGTGGGCTATGGGTCCAATGTCCCCTATTCCATATGGTGTGGGGATGGAAAACACAGGAAGAAAAATTCCTGCACCTCTACCTAGTATAGGCATTTTGATCTCTCCTAAAATAAATGCTGAAATTAATTAAAATACGATAAGCTAAGGAATTCGGTTAGTCCTCAACCTTAATCATTAAGGGCTTAGCTTTCCTTACTAGCTTATTATAGTAGCTGACCCATTTAGGGGTAGTGTAATCTACAAGCAACGATACAGATACACCCAATAGAAATGACTCAGTAACATCACTTAACCAGTGTACCCCTAGCAATAGCCTAGATAGGGAGATCCCAATAAACCATAACCATGCTAAGGACTTAGTTATGATGCTCTTGTTTTTGCTTAGGTAGAAAGATAAGACAGCAGCTCTAGAAGAATGACCTGAAGGAAAAGAGTAGATATCATAATTAAATAGTGCCTTAAGAATGCTCACGTGGGTCACTGACTCACCGGGCCTTGGAGACTGAAACACTACCTTAAGCCCTAAAGCCGTCAATTCAGTAAGCACTAAAGACAAAATAAAGGACGACGTAATTGAACCGATTTTTCTGAAGCGTACAATATCATAAATTAGAAAAGCTAGAACATATATGACGAAGGAGTACATGCTTGCCGTATAGGTTAATAAAACAATTAATAGGGAATGACTTGAGCCAAAACAATTGTATACAGCATAATCAAGACAGTTAGTTAGTCCAATATCCTTAAGTGAAGCCAAAACAATAGTTAATGAAATAAATGTTACTAGTATTGCTAGTTTTTTTAAATTCTCTGAATCATTATTTCTTGATGGAGCCGTGTAGACTCACCTATAAAGGTTAAAATAATTAATTAAAATAAAATGTTATTTATTAATTAAGTCACTTAAGCGAGTATTTCCAGATGCCTTTACCTCTGAAGTTATACACTATTGTCTTTAAGGCTGTAACGTGCTCTACAGAATAACCTATTCCTTCCCTGCCTATGCCTGAAGCTTTCCTACCTCCGAAGGGATAATATCCGACACCATGTCTCGGCATATCATTAATATATACGGCCCCTACTTCCAAGAATCTAAGGAATTTCCTTATTCTGGTTATATCCTCGCCGAATACTGATGCATCAAGCCCATAATCCCTTCCGTTAGCTAGTTGTATTGCTTCCTCATCCTTACTGAAGTCCGTTATTATGGCTACAGGAGCAAACACTTCTCCTTTATACAGTGTTAATTCCTTAAGTATTTCCTTACTCTTTACCTCCAAGAGAGTCGGTTTAACGTATGTGTCCCCTAACCTTTCACCGCCAACTAAAAGCTTCGCTCCTTTATTTAAGGCTTCCTTGAGAGCCGCCATCATTTCATCAGCTGATTCCTTCGTTATCAATGGCCCTACATCAATCCCTTCTTGCCTTGGATCGCCAACTTTGACTTTACTTAATTTTTCGATAAGCTTACTCTTGAATTCCTCATACACTGGTTGCTCAACAAGTATTAGCTTTATTGCATCACATCTTTGGCCCGTATAGCTATATATGCCTGAAGCTACTCTGTCAGCCGCTATGTCTAGGTCTGCGTCCTTCAGAATTATCGCTGGGTCACCTCCTCCTAGCTCCATAACAAACTGCTTAATCCCAGAAACACTAAGGACATGCTCTCCTGTGGCTGTACTCCCCGTTAATGTGATTGCGTGAATCCGCTTGTCCTTAACTAATTTATCGCTTTCTCTACCCGGGATTGTAAATATTGCGAACGACTCCTTCGGTATGCCTCCCTCCTCAACAATTTTTGCGAATAGCAGAACTGGTAAAGGATCAGTTGAGGGAGGCTTCACAATAACTGCATTTCCAGGGATTATGCTGTAGACGAACTTCGAGACTGTGTCGAAGAGTGGGTAATTGAAAGGCACTACAGCAAGAACAACACCGAAAGGTTCTTTCCTAACAATTGCCTCCGTTTCTAAGGTGGTTGCGTCCCAATCCCCTGGAACGTACTCCCCAAAAATCTTTCTTGCATCGAGCTCTGACCGCCTCAGCCTATCTATACTGGCGTTAACTTCACCCTTAGCTTGTGAATAGGTCTTCCCGGCATTGACCACTAGCGACTCAATTATGTCGTCCTTATGTTCCTCCATTAGGTCAGCAATCCTGTAGAGCAACTCAAGCCTTTTAGAACCTGGCAAGTCCCTTATTTTCCATCTTCCCGTAGAATGTATTTTACTAAGGGCGTTATCTATAGTTTCCCATGAGAGCTTAGGTATTGCAGCAATAACTTCATTATTTATTGGACTCCTAACTTCTTTCCACTCAACTCCTTTTACCCAATCGCCACAGATGTAGGTTTTGAAGTAGTACTTATTGTCCTTAATTTCGTATGTCTGTTTAAGGAACGGATCCTTTAACTTAAGTATGTTATCGCCCAAGTTATTCCCCCAATCTATGAAGAGAGTTCGGGATATTAACGTTTCTCTAAATCATTGGTTAGAAGTCGCTAAAAGGACGCTATTCTTTACACCTTAAGACCTTACTTATGAGTTCCTTTAAGGGTGGAGGAGAATCAATGCATTGTTTACAACCTCGTATTGCTGGATCCCATAAGCATCCTTCCTCGAAGAATTTCTTAACCTGCAGTGCTGCTAGGAGGGCAGTGACCCTCATTGATTCCTCCGAATACCCTGCAATGTGGGGAGTTAAGAGAACTTTTCCAGTTCTTGAGTACTTCAAGATTAGGGGATTATTAGGATTTAATGGTTCTTGCTCATAAACGTCGAGTACAACCCTTAAGTCATTCCTTATCTCTAAAGCCTTAATTAAATCCTCAGTTTTCAGTACACCTCCTCTACCGACATTAACGAATAGCCCTCCCTTAGGCATACTTTCAAGCAACTCAGCCGTTATGATATGATGGGTTTCTTGAGTGTCTGGTAAGGTATTGATCACTATGTCGGATTTCATGAAGACCTCCTTTAGGGGAAGCCTTACAGCCTCTAAAACCAATTCTGTCCTGTCCACGCGACTCCTTGACCAATAGTATATTTGAGAGACACCCAAGTTCTTGAACTTGCTTGCCAGTAAGTGCCCGATTCTTCCAAAACCCAGCAGGCCCAAGGATCTCCCCAGCATTAATCCTCCCCTAAACTGAGAAGGCCAGCCCTTACGGAACCACTCTCCAGAAACAACATACTCATGACCTGCATTAATGTACTTCATTACGGAAATCACTGCACCTAATGTATGCTCTGCAACAGACTCTGCTATTGCTTCAGGCTGATTAGCTATGCAAATACCTGCCTCCTCCACCGAACTAAGATCCACATAATCCAAGCCATCGGTTCTAGCAATAATAACCCTCAGGCCACGCGATTTAGACAACAAATCCTTATCTATATTGAGCCCAACTATGATAAGGGCTTTAGTTCCTGCCTCTAAAGCCTTAAGGAGGTTTTTCTCCTCCCCGTAACGAAAATGTGCAACAGAGTAGCCCTTAAGAACTTCCCTTGCTTCACGAGGTAATGGCGGATAAGCGATTACATCAAATTTAGGAGAAGACACCCTAAACACCCAAAGAAATTGTGATTACACCTACTTAAGTACTTCATTAACAAAATAATCATGGGTGTTTAAGGTCGGGCAGTATTCGTGAGTTAAGAGTTAATGACTCAGTATGTCTGGAAGTAACTATGTATGTGAAGCCTAAAGCCAAGGAAACTTCCCTTCGTTTCGAGGGGGAGGAACTGATATTCTTAACTAAAGAACCTCCATTAGAGGGAAGAGCAAATAAATCATTGATTGAGTATCTATCTAAATCCCTTAAAATATCTAAAAGAGATATTGAGTTAATTAAGGGAGCCAAGAGCAGGATCAAAGTATTTAAAATCTGTGGTATTACGCTGAAGGACTTTATTAGAGTATTCTCGGACTAAATTATAAGTAAGTAGTTAATGCTTAATGTTGTAGTAATTTCTGAAGCAATCACCTAATTTAGTTATGTAGTCATCGATCAGCTCTTCAGGATCATTAAATGAACTGAGAGCCTCAACAAGCCAATTATTTAATTCCCTAACTAGGCTGTCGTCTAACGGAAAAAGCGACTTATGAAATCTTTCAGCAACTAACAATAAGTTACTCATTAACCTCTTTTCTTCAAGAACTAGATTCAGCTTTCGAGCAATATGCGAAGAATGTATGAGAGCGACTACCTCAGGAATACTGGATAAATCCACATAGTTAACTCCCTCCCTCAGTAACCTCCTGCCAGCATTTAAAGCCTCCCTAAAGAGTACCTTAATACTTACTTTTACTCCAAAAACAAATCTCCTTCTTGTGTTGCTCAGTAGTTCCTGCACGCTCTTACTTACAGCATTAAAGAATTCGTGAGTACCCTTTAGTAATTCATTAATCTTAAGAGCTTTACGTTCACAACTCATCCAATCTGGAAAGTTTTCTTTGCTTAGTAATGAAAGTATCTCGTATCCGTACCTAAAAATTTTAGAAAGTAATTCGCTTGTTTCTTCAGTTTTCTTAAGTATTAACTTACCCTGCTTATTGATCTCCACAAACTGCATTATGTAATGAACGTTCTCCATGATACCCGTTTTCACGTTTATGGCTATTTCTTCACCACCTCTCAACCGAATAAGCAATCTGTCTTCCAGTAAGTCTGCGTTAACTATGTCGTTAAGCAAAACCCTTACTTTATCCTTCCCTTCGTAACTCTCCAGAAGCACTTCTTTCTTAGACACTGTGAAATTACATGTAAATTCTTTCTTGTACGCATAACACCTAGTTAACAATTTTCTATCACCCTCCCTTAATTAGGTGTCTGTCGACTATAGTGACTTCAGGCTTCGCGACTACGTAAAACCTAAGGAACCAAATGACTGCCTCATCAGTGAAAGGAATTTCATTCAAACTGACAGTACCGTCCATAAGGTCAATAATCCAGTCGAAATAATCAAAGACCATAGGAATTAATTTCGCTCTAGTTAGAATGAGTGAGGCATCCTTAACGACATTCACTAACTTAGTTAGTGCTTCAGCACCTTCAGTAACCATTATCTTAAGGATTTCTTTATGGGGTACTTTACCGTACATATTAACTAACTCCATGATTTTAGCTTTACTTTCTTTGATTATGGGGTCAAAATTATCTAGAAGGATAAGCACGTTCCTAGCTACCTTAACTTCATAAGTCATTAATTCGGCCCTAATTCTACTTAGGTCCTTTCTTGAGTCATCTAGGAGCTTAGGCAACTCTTTAACTAGTTCCTGAAGCTTTGATTTAATAAATCGTGGTAATCCATAAAAGTTGGGGGGTATGGCATCCACGTCCTTAAGCATTTCCTGAATATCGTTTAATCTCTTAATTACTGCCATATCTTCTAAGGGAACCTTACCTAACCTAGCTATTGAATCCCTAACCGCTAACTTGAACTTAACTAAGAGGTCATAAACCTGGATAATTTGTCTCTCAACAGAAGTGAAAGCTGATGCATAAGCATCCACAACTTCCTCAATCACGCTAAACGGGTCCTCATTCACCCTGCACTCCTTTATTTTAAGCTGGAAATCAACACCTAATAATTCCTTAACTTCCTTGAATGATTCCCTTACCCCTGAGACCGTGGATTCACATACTGATTTAGAGATATCCTCAACTATTTCGTAGTTGCTTAATATATCCTCAACACCCTTAATGGCTGATGCTATTTCTAGAAGTCTTAAATCCACGTTTTTATCTATACTGCTGAAACTCCTTGCTATGGGTATGGCCTTCCTTAATAGTTGAATTATTTGCTGGTATTCACCGATCAGAGCACCTTCTAATTCTTTTAAGAAGCCCTTCAAATTACTTAGTTCCGCATACACTGACTTAAGTTCTACATAATTATATTTTGTTCTATCAATTCTCTCTTTAAGGGCTTGAGTCATTTCTTTCAGACTCTGAAGCTGCAACTCAACCTTCTTTACCCCTTCCCTATTGATCGTGGTACTGCCTAGCTTCTTGATGGCAGCCTCGATTAACTCTGCTCTCTCAACCAAAGTCTCTAACTCCTTCCTTAGCTGTTTCCTTAATGCTGAGGCTTTCCTAACTAGTAGCCATCCCTCAACCCCTCCAGCAAAAGGCACAGATAAAGCTATCGTTAAGGCAAGCGGAAATAATAGAGCGTTACCAGCACTTATATTATTTAACGCTAAGGCTATACCCCCGCCGGAAGTCAATATGTATGTTGCTGGAGGTAAGGCCACCATCAAGGCAAACTTACTTAGGTCTTTGAAGGATTCAGGAGGTCTCCAATGTCTTCTGATAGCTAAAGATATAGCCCCAGCTATTAAGCCCCCAACAAAACTGAAGGCATATAGCAGAACTGCAGTGTATTCTGAACCGACAACCTCTGAAGGAATTAAGCCACGTATGCTGTAGTAAGGTAAGGGAGCTGGAGAGAAAGACGATAGGCTAACAATAGGTAATGGGAGAAAAATCATAGCAAGAACTAAGCCGATGTAGGACTTTTTACTACCAATTAATGCCGTAGATAATGAGGCCAATATAAAGCCGACTAAGAAGTTAGGAATGTAGAGAATAGAAAGCATTGCATACAGGATAATCATTTGAGGTATTAAGTCAAATTCTGAAGCGCTCTTTAAGACATTCCATGCCCCAGGAACTATAGCTAGGAAAGAGGTTGAGAGCAAAAGCTCAATAGCTATGACAGGCTGGGGAGTTAGGTAAGCCTGTAATGAAAAACCCAAAATAATCAAGACAGAATAAGATATGTAAGCCATCAAGTAAGGGAGGGAAAACCTTCTTTTGAAGGCCCTGAAAAGAAGATCGGAGCCAACTATAAGGACAAGTAAGGATGCAGTTATACCTAAACCCAACGGATTATTAATTATACCTAAGCCATAACTAAATAACATACACCAGGCAGAAAGTATTAGTGCTGAAAATAGGCTCATCAAAATCACCCGAGACTACTGAGAAGTTCTTTCCAACTCCTCATCACCTTATAAACGGCTGTGTAACTAGCTAGGTCTTTATAGAGATCCTTCAGGCCAGTAAAATAATCGGTGACTTCCTTATATAATGGAATCATATAGGTGGATGCTGACTCAAGCAACATTAACTGAAGGTAGCCAGTTCTTGGAACTAAATCATACGAGTAATTCGTCCAACCCTGAGCCCTAGATGCTGCCTCAATTGAGTTCTCTCGAACGAAAGGTGATGGTCCCTCAACACGCAAGTAGGCATGTCTTCCATGAAATTCTGCTGACCAACTCACATACCTTGCGAAATCAATTACTCCCTTAAGGTCTTTAAATACTTCTGGGGACTCTGTCTTGAAGTAAGTTAATATAAAAATCCTGTCTTCTATTGATGCATTCTTACCCACCAATTCAGAAGCTATCTTGCCGAATCCCTTAATGAGTAGTTGATGGGCTTTAATCTTGGCCTCATGAACCTCTTCTGGACTATAGTATCTCAAGATATTTTCATAAGGCGTTATTATGACGTAGTTAGCCAACGACCTCTCAAGCAGCTCCATTAGGTAAGTAAGTAAGTTAAATTTCTTTCTACCTTTCCATCGCGGATTAAAGTCAGTTAACAAATATGTTGCTGCTTTTTTATTAATAGCTCTTAAGCTACTAAGCGCATAATACGTTAATGTCATATAAGGGGTCACGAGTGGATTAAGAATAACCAGTTTCTTCAGATCGTAGGTCATTAAGGAAGTTAAGTTCCGTAAAGAATCCTCCAATTCAAGCGGTTTAATTAGTAACCAAATATCCTCTTTTATTGTAGGCATAACGTTAATTATGTGGGTTCCGGAGTCCTCGGTTTTTTTCTTTGGGGCTTCAGCAGATACTAACTTGATGAGTGCGGTTCTATACTTATCTACGTAATTAACTATCCATTCATCATAATCTGTAAAAATAACTGAATCGCTATAATCTACTAAGGTAAGTGACTCTATGAGCCTGTCAATAAGATCTGGAGCTTTCACAAACGTCAAATTAAGGCCCTAAGTATTTTGTGAGAAGGCAATATTAAGTTCTATCCTTATGGAATCCCTTAACTCTCTAAAGGACCTACATCCTTATGGCCTTGCCTCAGGCCCTTACCAGCATAAGGTCTTAGTCCCTCACCACCCTTCCTCAAAAGGAGCGCTAGGTTCTTAGAGTGTTTAGTGACTCGATCAATAGCTATATCACGCAATACACTTGGGTTATCTGCTTCGTCCTCATGAACAGTAACGTCAACGATGTGTTTGTTGGTAAGAATCTGAACTAACTGAAGTGCCATCGAAGCCACGCCATAAGAGATCTTATCCGTTATTGTTTTCCCCACCCAACCTAAGGTGATTACTGCCTCACAACCTTTTTCTTCCAAGAGTTTCTTAGCAGCCACCGGAATATCTTTAATTCCTGGTACAGTATACCTGATAATGACGGCGTTAGGTAGTTCGTCCCTCAATGTTTTCTCAGCTATTCTCCCCATATCGACCCTAGAGAATGTTGTATCAACGATTCCTACCTTCATCTAATCCCCCGAGAAAGTTAATTAACCACTAGATAATAAGTTGTGCATAACTTAACGTGTTCGAGAAGACTATGGAGAAAGAATTAAAAAGAAAACGTTTAGGGGTTAGATCCAGCCCCTTAACTTCATTGCGTTATAGACTCTCTCAACAGCAAGTACGAAGGCTGCATCCCTCATAGTTACTAGTTTATCTGGGTACTGGGACTTTAGCTTCTCCCATCTATCGGCTGTCTTATGGAAGTTGTTCTTCATTATCTTAGCTAACTTCTCCCTAGTCTCTTCTTCATCCCAGAAGTAGTACTGTAGGTCCTCAACCCACTCTAGATAAGACATTACTACACCGCCAGCATTTGCTAGTATGTCGGGAACTGCTGCGATAAAGTCCTTCCTTTGGTAAAGTTTCTTTTCAGCCTCAGGTGTTGTGGGTCCATTAGCGGGCTCAACTATAAGTTTGGCTTTAACCTTATCCACGTTCTCAGCGGTTATTACGTTCTCAATAGCTGAAGGCATCAGTATGTCGGCCTCAACGAATAATGGTGCCATAGGATCATTGATTTTTTGGCCCTTCGGGTAGTTAATAACTTTCCTTGTTTCGTTCTTAACCTTCATAGCTAGTTCTACATCAATACCTTCAGGATCGTAAACAGCTCCTGAAGTATCGCTTATCGCTACTACCTTAGCTCCCCACTTCGTTGCCCAGTAGGCTGCCCACTGACCAGCATTTCCGAAACCATGTATTGCTATTGTCCTTCCTTCGAAGCCGCCTAACCATTTTTCAGCAGCTTCTTTCGCAACAACAATAGCGCCGAAACCTGTTGAATACATCCTTACTGGATTACCCCAAAGCTCTGGAGGCTTAGCCGTGAAAGCGCCGGGTACGTTATAGCCTTTAAGCTTACTTATTTCATCAACCATCCAAGCCATTATTTGTGGATTAGTGTTCACGTCAGGTGCTGGTATGTCTTTTTCTGGACCTATAATAGGCGCTATGGCTCTAGCATAACCTCTGCTGAGCTGCTCAAGTTCCCTCATGCTCAGTTCTTTAGGATTCACCTTAACGGCTCCTTTACCGCCACCGTAAGGTATGCCAGCTAATGAGTTTTTAAGCGTCATTCCCGTAGCTAAAGCTATGTCAGTGTCTAAAGTGACTTCAGGATGAAACCTTATTCCGCCCTTGTAAGGACCTAAAGCATTATTGTGCTGAACTCTATAGCCTTCGAAAACCACTAATTTCCCGTTATCCATCCTAACAGGTATTTTAACGGTCAGTATTCTGTCTGGCTTGCTCAAGTAATTGTAGACCTCCTCAGGAAGTCCAGCTAAGTTGATAGACTCCTTAAGAACGCCTAACATCCATTCGAGATAGGATGCCATTTGTTTTTCCACCGGTATATAGTTGAGTAAAGTAATTTAAACTTTACCTCAGTTATTTTAATCACAACCCAAGATTTTTTAAATAACTAAATATTACGGAAGTAACATAATCAAATATAAAAATCGTTTTAGAAAGAATTAAATTATGGAGTATCCCGAAGCCCTATGCTATCCTTCATCTAACCCTAAATGCGTGAAGGAAAGAATGAGTGAGCTAATTAATTGTGGAGTTAAGGAAATACTAAACGATGGTAAATTACTTATTGGGGACTGGAGGGTTCTTGGAAAAGGTCATTCCGCAGTGATCTTTAAAGCTAAATTAAATGATGGGAGAATTACTGCAGTCAAGGTCTTACGTTCAGACTCTAAGAGAAGTGACTTACTGCTTGAGTGTTCATTAGCGGCTAAAGGATATCCCATTACACCTAGGATTTACTGCTGCAGTAAGCACCTTATAGTTATGGAGCTAATTAACGGCTTACTACTTGAGGAAATCTTTAATAAAGAGACACTATCTTGTGAGGAAGCTCTCTCAATAGTTTTAAAGGCTTTTGAAGCAGTTAGCTTTTTAGATAGGGTAGGTATAGATCATAAAGAGCTCTCCAGACCTACTAGACATATATTCATAACGCGCAGGGGGGAGATTAAAGTCATAGATTTTGAGACGGCCTCAGGGGGGCCAGCAAAGAATTTACTCAGGGTTTTCTCATGGTTCATTATTAGGTCTTGGTTTGGTAGGGTATGCTGCAATAAAATTAAGTCCCACCTTAATGAAGTGGTACTTTCCTTAAGAAAATATGACGTAGAGCCAAGGAAAGCATTCAGGGAAATAGTTAACCAAGTTATTAATGGCTGTTCTTCATCTAAGGATAAATATTCTTAGATTCTGACTAATTGCCCCCTCAGCAAACCTTTGCTTTAGGAAATTAATGTTTCTAGCGCCCAATTCCTTTCTGAACCTTGAGATAGCTAAATAATCATCTTCTGTGAAGGGACCAGACCTAAGAATAAACAGCTTGCAATCAGTAGATATTATGCCACCACCAATCCCTCCTTCAAGAAAGTTATTAATTAAGGACCTAATGTCATGGGGTGAAGGAACACATCCTTCAGGATGTGTATGTACGGAAGCAACAGCCTTAACTGCAGGTATCACTACTTTATTCCTCTCTCCCCTTAAAAGTAAGGCAAGACCGTCCCTGAAAATGACTAACATATACTCTATACCTTCAGCTCTAGTTCTTAAGGCAAAGGAACTGAGGATAGAGGCTGAGGTCCTTATTAATTCGTTAGCGACGTTATCGTAGAGTTTACCTAACGTAATCCCTTCATCACATTCGTCTAAGGTATAGCTAGAAAGCAATCCATAGTTTAGGGCCTCATCAAGTTCGTAACCTTCTTCAGGCTCCTCATCACAGGCACGATAACATACTGTGAGTTCATCATTATTGAGCTCGGCCCT
Source organism: Desulfurococcales archaeon (assembly GCA_027083115.1). Classification (GTDB taxonomy): domain Archaea; phylum Thermoproteota; class Thermoprotei_A; order Sulfolobales; family NBVN01; genus S013-73. Next base: position 647 of record JALWQN010000027.1, on the reverse strand, counting down.
AACCTCCCTACACCCATATCCACCTACAAGGGACTCAATCCCGTTAATTATTAAGGTAAGCAAAGCTATTCTCTTAGTTTTCCTTGATGTAACCTCTAACTCTCTAGGCCCATGCAAGCTAATTAATCAGCCTCCTCCTTAATTGATTGATTAAGGCTTTAATCTGTTGGACATAATCTTATTTCAATAATTCTTTAAGTCTTCCTTAAATAGTTATAGTTTAGGTGCTGATTACGGACACACCGCATGATTATCGCATCCTGCTTGTTAAGGAAGCTGTGCAGAGGCTGGAAAAAATAGTTCGTGTATGGAACCTTAACTACCCTATTCATAAGAATAAGGCCTTAGAGACAATTAAGAATGCCAAAAAGGTAGTAGACAGAATTCTTTTCTCTTACCTTCCCTTAGAGTTCCTGGTTAATAATGAAGGCTTAAAAGAGCTGTCTTCCTTAGCTAAGGATTTAACTAAGGAATTACTGCCCCCTAAAGGAGTCTCCCTAAATCCAAAAAGTGAGGAGTTAGTTGCTGAAATAAAGTACTGCCTCCTTCAAATGATTAACCTTAAGCCAAAATTAATGCTGGGCAAAGAGAACAGGCCTGAATATGCCGTCGACATAGTTGGGGTAGAGATAGCCTCAGTCAGTAAG
>JALWQN010000026.1 GCA_027083115.1 Desulfurococcales archaeon | reverse complement strand
TACTGTTTTCGTTGTTGGTGAAGTAACTGTTGTTGTTATTGTTGATGCTGACGTAACCGTTTTCGTTACTGGCTTTATCGCCGATACAGCACCATAGTAAGCCCCAAAACCAACAACAATACCAGTCACAATAACCGAAATTATGACTGCACTAACAACCTTCGAAACAGCTTTTCTCGAACTCATTAAATACACCTCAATTTCTAAGTTACCAAGAAGCTTAAATTTTTTCCTAAGTAATTAACTCACGTAAACTAACTTAGATGCAATTACAAGAGCATTTTATTTATCCTTAGAAAACAATAAATTTTATTCATTGGTAATAGGTTAGAAACAGATTAAAAATAATTTTTGGCCGAAAAGGGACTGTCTAGGTTTAAATGAATTTCCTTATTTGGGTATATACTTAATTAATATTCGCTAAGGCATCCAGTAACGCTAATTCATAAATCTTGTTGGTTGTTTCTTCTATAGGTAAGGTTTGATGGGTGAAGCAAAGGAAGATAGGAGTGGGAAATTAGCAATACCGCACTATAGGTTCCTACTCTCTTCAGGAAAATCTGTCCTCATAGATGCTTTCTTCATAAGTTCTGTTAGGGTTCCTGCTAGGAGAGCCCTCCTGGTTTTCCCAATGAGAGAGGGCTCGAAGGCAAGTAATGATGCTGTAATTGTTGAACCCCTCTATAAGCCAGAGGAGGCTTTGAGGTTGTTGGTTGATGCCCTCGATTGGAGCATTAATGCAAGATACGAGTTTTCTTTAACAAGGTTTAAGAAATTCAGGCTTTCACTTATTTTTCCGGTGGCTTGGTTCAGGAGAGGCGAGCACTTAATTAATGAAGGGAGGGGAAACATACTGATTGATGATGCAGAACTGAATGCCGCAATATCACTGCTTAAGGGGATTTTAGGGGGCACTAGCAGTACGGACAGGATCAAGTATGAGGGCATTTCTTATGTCCCCTTAATTGTTAGGGGTGATTGTGCTGGGTTAGGAGAATTGGTCAGTCCTTCCCCGACAGTAATGAGGAATTACAGCTGGTTGCTTAAGGTTGATACAGGATTTAGGAATAGAATGAATAACTTAGTTCGTGACCTGTTCGGGTGCATGAATAAGTAACGCGCCCTCAACTCCCGCCGGTTTTATTTAATTCGGAAATTTTCTCCTTCACAACATTAGCAACAAGTTTTCCATCAGCCCTACCTCTGACTTTAGCCATGACTTTACCCATAAGGAAGCTGAAGGCCCTATTGCCCCTCGCCCGAATTTCTTCTTTAAACTGGCCCGTAATTTCCTCAACTATCTTCTCAAGCTCTTCCTTAGTTATGCTACTGAATTCATTAATCACCTCCTGAATTGATTTCTTCCCTTTGCTACTCAAGTAAGTCTTCAGAACCTCAGGTATTGCTTCCTTAGCGATTGCCCCCTTACCAACCATCGCAAGTAACTGCTTAAGCTCCTCCACACCCACCTTATCTACGTCAAGGCCTTCGGACTTGAGGCTCTTTAAGTGAATAAGGAGTGTTGAAGCTATTAGTTGTGGTTGCACGTTAGGTAATTCAGCAACCAAATCTAAGTAAGTAGTTATGTGCGGGTCCCTAATTAATTGTTTAGCAAGCTCTTCACTGAGCCCATGGTTACTAATGAGTTCAGAAAGCATTTCATCAGGCGTTGGCGGCCTGATTTTCTCGGCCTCACTCAGTAAGTCTTCAGTCACTCTTACTGGAGGAACGTCCGTTTCTGGATACATCCTGGCAGCACCTGGCTGAGGTCTAAGATATCTCGTTGTTCCGTCAGGATTAGCCCCCCTTGTTTCTTTAGGTACCTCATGAAACGCTTTCCTAACTCTATCAATGACTGCATTAATAGCTCTCTCAGCCTTCTCATGGTCTGCAAGAACAAACAGGAAAGCATCTTTTGAGGGATCGAGGTTTAATAAGCTGAATACTTCATTAACTACCTTCTGTGTTATCCCGTAATTGGGGAGTTCATCACTATGTATTATTCCCTGAACACCTCCCCACGCCTTCGCATAATCAGAGAGTTCCGTCCCAAACCTTCTGTTAGGTTGTAGTTCCCACCCCAGAATCCCTTTAAACCCCCTTAACCTGATGGCGTAGGCCCTCAATCCCTTCTTTACTGACCTCATAACGAGCTTACTTCTTGATTTGAGTAGGATATCGGTTATGTCCGTTAACTCATTCTTGACGGAGTCATTACTAATCCCTCTCTTCCTTAACTCATCCCTTATTTTAAGAAGGTTAAGCTGCCTTAAGACCTCATACCTAATTACTTTAGGGATGAGCTCGAGCTTACTGACTCCCTTAACTTCAGTCTTTACTCCTCCCTTAATAGAGATGTTCAGGTCTTGCCTTATGGTGCCGAGGCCTCTCTTAACTTTACCTGATAACCTCATTAGGAGGCCTAGCTTTAAAGCAACCCTCATCGCCTGCTCAGGATCCCTGATGTCAGGGGCTGTAGATATTTCTATTAAGGGAATACCTAAGCGATCTATGTTGTAGCGAATAAACCCTCTCCCTTCAGAAACCTTTCTCGCGGCATCCTCCTCCAGACATATAGTCTGTATCTTCACAGTTCCTTCAGGATCACTTACTTCACCACCTAAAGCAACTATAGCTGTCCTCTGAAATCCTGTAGTGTTAGAGCCGTCAATAACTATTTTCCTCATGACGTAGATCTCGTCTACAGGGATTGAGTGAAGGGCCTTAGCAATAGCTAAGGTTATTGTTAGTGCTTCCTGATTTAGTTCATGAGGTGGTTCTTCATCCATCTCAACCAGGCAGGCATGACCTTCAGGAACCTCATAAATTATTTTCCTGCCTTTCCTCATCTCATACAGGGCCGCAGGATCTATCTCTCCAACCTCACTCTTAGTTGCTTTAAGGTATCTCTCAATCGCCTTACGCTTAACTTCATCGCTAGCGAGTTGAGTAGGGCATGCACAGAAAAGCTTATGTTTTGTGTTAAGTTGCTGATGTATCTCCAAACCAACCTTAAGCCCTAATTCACCATAATTTATTTCTTCATCCTCCATGATACCACCTCGGGAAATGAACTTCATCATGGGAAGGGTTGAATTCATTAACGTAATTAGTTAGGAACTTTTGCTTGAGTTCCTCTGCATCATCACTCGGGTAATTACCTAACAGCCATGATAACTTAACATAAGCTGTTTCAGGAAGTATGTCGGAGGCAGGTAGAACTCCTGCCTTAATCAGCTTCCTGCCGGTCGTGTAGACCTTCATATTTACTCTACCGAAGAGTGTCTGAGTAGTCATAACAACAATCGCTCCCTCACCCACAGCCCTACTTATTGTTGGTGTGCAAGCATTCCTTACGTGACCTAACCCAGTCCCCTCAAGAACTAATCCCTTCATACCTCTATCAATCAGGTAATCGATCAGGCTGCAATCGAGGTTCGGGTAGAACTTGATTAAGGCTGCTTTATTGCTGAACTTACCTAAATGAGTTAGTTCTTCCTTGGTGTGCCTCTTAATAAATTTCTTATTAATCAGTACGAACTTCTTTGAAGGGAAATCTACCCTAGCTAAAGGTACGTCATTAATTGATTGGAATGCATCTCTCCTGCTTGAATGCATTTTCCTTACCTTAACTCCCCTATGAGCCAGTACGTAAGAGTCGCTGGAGCTACCATGCATGACCACAACAACCTCACCGAATGGGGCTTCCTTACCTATTACTGCGCATGCCTTCAGATTAATGACGGAGTCAGTACTCGGTCTATCACTACTTCTTTGCGCCCCAACAAGCATTACTGGCGCAGGCAGTTTCTGGAGCGAGAAAGCTAGGGCTGCAGCAGTATAGCCCATGGTATCTGTTCCGTGAGCAACAACAACAGTGTCTGCACCGCTCTCGAAACTCCTAAAGATCTCTTCACTAATTCTTTCCCAGTGGGACGGCGTTAGATCTTCACTCAGAAGCCTGTAGAGCTCCAGCACCTCAATCGTTGAGAAGCCCTCGAGGTATTCAGGGACCATCTCAATAAGTTCCTCAGCGTTTATTGCTGGCTTTACAGCTCCTGTCTCATACTCTACGCGACTAGCTATGGTTCCTCCAGTACTTATGAATTTAAGCTTGCCCTCACCTGAGCCCCTAACTGAGGTTGTTGTGGGTTCAGGGATCTTACCTACCTCATAAGCTCTTTCCTTAATGACCTCAACTCTGCTCTTACTTAAATCAACTCCTACGTTGTATCCGTTACTTAATTTAATGATCAGTATGTTTTCAGAACTGAATTCTGTGTTAGGCATAACTATGCCTTCGAGAATTAAGCCATCCCTCCATACTCTAACTAAATCACCTGGTTCTGGAAACTTAAGCACCTCCCTAAATAAGGGAGTTATCCTAAGATTTTAAGTTAAGTTCTGGGTGGTTCCTTGATTTATGCAAGTAATATTGTAGGGGACTGAATTAGTGAGGAGAGAAACTCATTTCTTAACGTTACTCGGCACCGAAGACGGGGGCACAACAGTCGGTACGGGAAGGCCGGCTTCCTTACGTTTCCTTATCCAGTACTCCCTTCTGTTCCTTATTCTTGGCGGGAGATTTCTCCTTGGTTTCTTCTCTATCTTGGGCGTTTGATTCCTCACTTTCCCCGCTTTAGTCATTGACCCGTGTGTTGGCATACGTTATTCCCTCACGTGTTATTGTCAATCGGTTTTTAAAGCTTTCAGGAAACTTAAATACCTACCTTCACGCATTTTGTTTGGGTGTAGTTTTGAGGGTTGTGCTTGTTGATTCGGTGGTCGGAGCTTTAGCGGGTGATGAAGAAGGTAATCTAATACTTAAGCAACTCCCTGAATCTAAGGACCTAAACCTACTTGTTGAGAGAGGCCTTCAGATAGAAGAAGGTCGGCCCTCAGAAGAATTTAAGGAGCTGGTGGATAAAATAATCGATTCTTACGGTGATGATGTGGTCTTCATTGTTGAGGATGAGTCCCACGCTAAGTACTTATCCAGTAAGGGTATGCAGCTCGAAGTCTCTCCAGGGCACTCAGGTTTGCTTAAATTGAGGACTAAATTAGCTGAGGTAGCTACTGAGGAAGGATTCATTAGTTCCACTAAGGAATGGGGTAGTTTCCTGAGTAGCGTTTCTCTTCAAGTGACTAGGCTTAAGCTCAGGAGGGTTGCTCAGAAAAGGGACCTACTCGTTATTCAGGCTATCAGAGCAATTGACGACATTGATAAAACGATTAACTTATTTGCTGCCAGATTAAGGGAGTGGCACAGTATTCATTTTCCTGAACTGGATGATTTGGTTGCCGACCACCTGAATTACGCCAGGATTGTTTTGGCTGTAGGTGATAGGTCAGAATTAAGCGTCAGTAAGTTAAGGGAGGTAGGTTTAGGGGCCGGTAAGTCGGAAAGGATCGTTGAGGTAGCGAAGAAAAGCATAGGTGCTGAGCTATCTGACTTCGACATAAAGCAGATTCAGAGCTTAGCCCAAACAATGATTAACTTGAATGACTTAAGGAATAAGCTTACTGAGTATATAGGTAAGGTAATGGTTGAGGTAGCTCCCAACATAACTGAGTTAGTAGGTCCTCTCCTTGGTGCTAGGCTCCTATCGTTAGCTGGGAGCTTAGAGAATCTAGCTAAGATGCCCGCAAGCACCATACAGGTATTAGGGGCTGAGAAAGCATTGTTTAGGGCCTTAAGAACTGGTGGGAGACCGCCGAAACACGGAATAATTTTCCAGTACCCCGAAATACATTCAGCACCTAGGTGGCAAAGAGGGAAGATAGCTAGGGCCCTAGCAACTAAGCTAGCTATTGCAGCCAAGGCCGACTACTTCACTGGTAGGTACATAGCTGAAAGGTTAAGGAAGGAATTAACGGATAGAATTGAGGAGATTAAGAAACTCTATCCTAAACCACCCAAGAGAGCTGAAGCACCTAAGGAAGAAAGAAGAAGGCCTAAGAGAAGGATAAGCAAAAAGAAGTTCAGGCGTGGAGGAAGGAAGAGATGAGTAAATATTTTTGGAGGTGATGGAAGATGGCTGAAGTGATTAAAATAAGTGAGCACCCGAAATACAGTAAAGTGTATGTGGTGGAGCTCGAGGACGGCAGCACCCGGTTAGCGACGAAAAACCTCACCCCAGGAAAGAAAGTATATGGAGAATGGCTCTTCAAGATCGGGGAGGAGGAATATAGGGAGTGGAACTCCTACAGAAGCAAGCTATCTGCCGCCTTACTTAAGGGAATCAGGGAGCTCGTCATTAAGGAAGGCATGAGGGTTCTGTATTTAGGTGCTGGGTCAGGAACAACCCCAAGCCATGTGTCCGATATCGTGGGTCCTGAGGGCGTAGTGTATGGCGTTGAGTTCGCTCCAAGGGTAGTTAGGGAATTACTGAGCGTTGCTGAAGACAGAAAGAACCTAATACCGATACTTGCTGACGCAAGATTTCCTGAAAAGTACGCATACATTGTAGATTATGCTGACGTCGTATATGCTGATGTAGCCCAACCGAACCAGGCCTCAATAGTTAACATTAATGCTAAGCACTTCCTTAAGGCAGGAGGGTACTTATACCTAGCTATAAAGGCAAGAAGCATTGACGTAACTAAGGAACCCGATGAAATCTACAAGAGCGAGATAAAGACTCTAGAGGGGGGTGGCTTTAGGATACTGGATGTCGTTCATCTAGATCCTTACGATAAGGACCATGCTATGGTTCTGGCTCAATACATGAAGTGATTTAAGGGAGTACAAGGAGCTTCTTAAATTTATGATAATAAATTTTAGGCTTTAAATGAATTATCTCTAACGAGACAATAATGAGGGATAGTTACAGAAAAAGCAATCTGAGTAAGTTGCTGAGTAGGGTGGTCGATACCTTAGATAGGGCTGGGAAGAAGTACGCGATACTGAAGTTTCCAGCAAGCTATAGGGAGAGGTCGATTGACCTTATAGCTATTGATAGGAAGGGAGAGAACGTTGTCCTAAGGATTAAGTCAGGATCAAAAATAACTAAGGAGGAAGCCGAGGACCTAACGAAGGCATCATTGGCCTTAGGTTCGGTACCTATTGCTGTATCTGATGACCCTTCACTATACGACAACATAATTTATGAGAAGGAAGGCGTTTACTTAATGAATGAGAGAACTCTAGAGAATCTATATAACAAACCTAATGAGATAATAGCACTCTACAAGAAAGGCGACCTCTACTTAGTCGTTAATAAGAACTTCATTAGGGAGGAGAGACTGAAGCATGACCTAAGCTTAAGTGAGGTATCCTACCTACTGAAGCTCTCTAGGAAAATGATTTATCAGTATGAGAGGGAGGGAGGTATGGTAACTATTGAGACCGCTGAGAAACTCGTTGATGCTTTTGGTGCGGGAGCGGTCAGTTCATTAACTCATGAAGCAATTAAAGAGAACTTCATGTTGAGGGCTGAGAAAGTGCTTAAGGGTGAGGAGCTAAAGCTACCTAAAGAAATTTCTTTGGAGGGTAAGTCATTCAGGCTGAAGAAATCTGCACCTGACTATATAGTTAAGGGGACTGACGTCTCTACAATCATTGACGCTACGCAGAAAGACTATTCCCTTAAGAAGGTGGTTAAGAAAACTGCAGAGTGTGTGAAGCTCTCTGAGCTCGCCTGGAAAGACGTTCATGTGGTTGCTTCACCTGATAGGGCAGAAGCCATAGCTGATGAGTTATCTACTGAAGTTAGTCTCAATAGAATTAGGCTTCACAAGATACGTAAGTACCTGAGTGGTTTCTCAAGGTAGAAGTGACTTAATTGACTATTAAGAAGGTCTTCATTACTGGTAGGCCTGGTGCCGGTAAAACCACCTTATTCCTTAAGGTAATTCGTTACTTAAGAGGTAAGGGGCTTTCTATAGGCGGATTCATGTGTCCTGAGGTGAGGGCGGGAGGTAGGAGGGTAGGGTTCAAAATTATTGATCTTGGCAGCGGTAAGGAAGGATTTCTTGCGAAGGTATGTGACCCAGGACTTAGCTCGATGAGGGGCCTGCCGAAAGTCGGTAAATACTGCGTTAATGTGTCTGATGCTGTAAATATAGGAGTTAATGCAATCAATAAGGCGCTTCAGTCATCGGATATTGTGGGAATAGATGAGATAGGTCCTATGGAACTTAGTGTTGAGGCCTTAAGGAAAGCTATATTTAAGGCCTTAATATATCCAAAGCCTTTGGTGGCTGTTGTTCATAGATCCCGAGTTAGTGAAATCCTCCGAAGAGCTCCTGACGCCTCACTCTACGCAATAACTTTAAGCAATAGGGACTCCATACTTTATGATGTGTTAAATGCCTTAAGCTATTAGTGAGCTTGTTAAGTTTTTCTGTTTCAATACTACCGAAGCCAATATTAATCGATTTAGCAAGTATTTAATAGGTAAGGTGGCAGAACTAATGGAAGTAAGCACTGAAGAAAAGATCCTGAAGATAGTTAAGGAAAGAACGAAGAGTGAGGGAGGAATAGTTCAAAGCACCTTATGGGAGATG
>JALWQN010000025.1 GCA_027083115.1 Desulfurococcales archaeon | reverse complement strand
CTCTTTTCTCTCCATATTTACCATTAATACCATATTAACCAAACAAGTATATAAATCTATCTAATTTGTAACAGTTTCGCAAGGCAAGGACCCAAACAGGTTTAGGGATGCCTGGGTTAAGTTAGCTAGTTACTTATTCAATGTTGTTCAATCTGACGGCATGATCCTTTAAGGATGTATGGAGGTTGAGGTAGTTGCCTGTATCCATTAGTTAGGTTATTTTAGTTGCTTGGGATGCTATGAGCTGTATGTATTGTGTTGAGTCCAGGATAATGAGGTATGGAGGAGGTTAGGTGGGCTTAAGGATCATGAGTGAGGTCTCAGCTGAGGCAAAGCCGGGTAAGCCCTTAAGCGAGGTGATTGAGGAGTTCAGGGATCGGGATGAAGGTAAGCTTAGTTCTCGACGCAAGCGCCGTTCCTATACACGGCCTCCACATCTCTAACCACGGTCTCTCCGATGTTTTGGTGCTCGATCTCTGATGAGCCCGTAACTCAGCCTCTCAGTCCCTAAGGGAAATAGCTGCTTTTATGGGGGTAGATTAGTTCTGTATTTTCTGTGCGTGTTTAGTCAGTTAATTAAGAACTTGTCGTTTACCAGTTGATCTCGTGCTCTTGCGGTTCCTTACTGTTGCTTGCTTTTAACTAGTTCACTGGTTGTGGATACAGGTACTTCCTTTCCTAGGATTTGCTGTAGAATATCTTTTCCTGCCTCAACCCTTTTCAGGAGTTTTCCATCATCAGTTATTAGCTCTGCTCCCTCCTCAAGGGCTGCCAGAATGTATGAGGCATCGTAGTACGTTATTCTGAGCTTGTTCGCCAGTCTAAATAAGGTGACGGTATCGTGTGGAGTAATTATGTTTAGTGCTTGGTAGACCTGTTTCATCGAGTTCAGTAGCTCTATGGCTTCACCCGGTTTTAACCGCTTGGGAAGGGTGGCTTCCTTCCAGAGGGCATTCCCTACCTCGTAAGGAGTTAAGGTCAGTATGTAGTTCCCGCGGAGATAGGTTAGGGCACCTGCTCCGGCAGCCCTAACAAGGTTTAGTAGGGCTGAGGCATCGAAAAGCAACTTCAAACTACCTCTCCTCCCGACTACTCCTCACAGCCTCAACAAGCTCTTCAGGAGGGATCTTCCTCAGTAATTTCTGCGCGACCGCTAAGGCCCTCTCCATTTCCTCTTCCTCCCTCCTCCTAATCTCCTCCTCAAGCGCCTTCCGAATAATGGCACTCACCTTCACACCGTACCTCCTCAACTTCTCGTAGAGCTCCCTCCGAATCTTAGCTGAAACAGTCACATAACCCAAGTAAGTCAACCCCATAGGTAATACTGAATCGGTAGTATATAAGAGTGACTACCAAAGCTTAAGGATAACGCAATAATTATGGTCTCCTATGTTAGTCCTGGCTACGCACCTATGTCTCTCCCACATCACTTAATAGTTATTATGCGTGAACACTTTATATTAGGAGCTTAAGAAAATAGTTAAATGTTTATGTGCTAGGTTCGCGAGATTTAAATCCCCGAAAACCGGCTTAGAATGCTTGAGATATACAAGATAAACTATGCTTTCAGAGGAAACAGTAGGCTGGAAACATTCTGCAGAGATGATTATCACCGAGGTTTCATTATAGATTATCTAGAAACTTCTTTGTTAGGGAAAAGCTAATTGTCCCCAATACATAATAGTGTATAGGTGAGGCAGGGAATTGTCTAAAGTAATCAGAGTCAAGTATGAGAATGGAGTGTTGAGGCCGTTAGAGCCTTTAGAGCTTAGGGAAGGTGAAGAACTGTTAGTAAAGATTATGGAAGTTAAAGAGAAAAGGAAGGTCCTCCGCAAGTATCGTGGAGTACTAGGTCACGCGCCTAAAGAACTCCTCGACCGATTCATGCTGGAGGCGGAGGAGCAGTAATGCTCTTCCTAGACACTAATACAATGCTCTATTATCTGCATGATGTAAAGCCATACTCTCAAATTGTAGAGGACGTAACCTCGGGGGAGGACGAGCTCTACACAAGCATCCGCGTATTGGATGAAGCAATCTTCACCATAGTGAGGACGAAAGCGTGGATAAAACAAGGAATACAGCGTATCGAGAAATTGAGGGAGTACATACAAAAACACGGATACAATTACTTCGAAGAAGACCTTAATGAACTACAGAAATTCCTAAGAGAGACAAACATAAATGTGATAGAAGACAAAGCCACACTCCAAGAACTTATAGAAACGGCCAAGAAGTACCACTTACTACCAGCAGATGCACTAATAGCGCTAACATGTAAACACTATAGCATAGATACTATACTCACATTTGATGAAGACTTCAAACGGGTACCATGGCTTAAGGTAGTTCCATAGTGCCCGCGAGGGATTAACAACTAGGATTATCAAGGGTGAAGTAAGAACTACCTTAGATTCCATACTTAATTAGAAGTAACATCTTTTGATTACAGGCAATAGCAAAGATCATATAGGGGGTTTATGTGGGCCGAGCCCTGCGGGAATTTGAACTCAAGACTGCTAATTCCTTGGAGATATAAAAGAGAGTTTTTGGTTGAAACCATAAAATGAGGACATCCTTCATAAGCGATTATAACAAGAGGTTTCATTATAGATTGTCTGGAAACACCTTTGTTAGGGAAAAGCCAATTGCCCCCAATACTAGTAATGGGTCTGAGGCTCCGGCCTTTTACAGGGTTAGCCACTTATGGCTAATAGGTTTGGGGAGTGGGTGGTTATTGATTTGCTTTCAGTAGCGTTCGTAGGTATTGGTGATACTCGTTAACTTTTTGCTGCGGGAATGGGTTCACTGCTACTACTTCCCTCACCTCCCCCAGTTCCTTGTCGAGGGTGTATATTGTCTTGGCTCTAAGGCTCTGGGTTAGCGCGATGAGGTACCCGTCCCATGACTCCACGTTGTAGGTTGTGGCTATGTCTAGGGCTTCCGTAGCTAGTGGAGGCGGTACTTGAGGGTATAGTGCCGGCGACCTCGTCTCGAGCATCCCCACCAGCACTTTCTTCACGGCCCGCCTAGGTGCTCTAAGGTATCTCGTAGCTATGTGGTATGCTCCGAGAACAGCCGTCACGGGTATGGCGGCCTTCCTCCTCAGAGCTAGGACCTCTCCAAGGAACTTAACCGCGTGCTCCTTAAGTGGGTTATCGAAGCATGCGGGAACCAATATGCTTACATCCACTACTCCATCAACGTAGCCCAAGCTTTCGCTCAGCATACTCCCTGCTCACCCACTTCCAGCTCTCACTTGCTTCCTCCTCGAAGGGCCCTGATCTAGTCATTAACGTGGTCTTCACCCACTCACTAATCCTTTCCTCAAGACCCTTATCCGCAGGTATTAGCTCCACACTCCCGTCCCTCACCCTCAGGAGCAGCTTCCCACCACCACTCAGACCCAGCATCCTACGCACTGGGGCAGGTATGACCAGCCTACCCTGTCTATCAACACTCACCTCATACTCCACAAAGCCCACCATATGGAATATTCATTCCACAAAATATAAAGGTAAGCACCAACACCATTAACGCCTTCTAACAATTACTAAGAATCTTCATCAATCATTTACCTTCGAAGCATATCTTAACTTCCTTATTTACGTAATCCACTAGTAGCTTCGCGTAGTGTAAGATGTTCCATCCCAATATGCTTGGTCTAGCAATTTCCTGAGAGTAGGTTCTGCCTCTGGCTTTAGGTCTTTGAGGTATTAGAACAGCTGGATAATCGGCTGGAGCTAATACCTTCTTGCCGGGATTATTGGAGTCCACTAAAGCAATAGAGATATGTTGTTTGGGTGGACAAGCTCTCTCCGTACCACCTACTCCTAACGTGTTAATGCACTTGTTTTTATTTACTTTATTAATGAAGCCCGTCTTAATGGAGTCACCATACGATAAGGTAGTTACTCCAGCTCCCGTATCAACAAGGAACTCAATGAAGCCGGCTTCCTGATTACCTACTATTAATATAGCCTTAACAAATGGGTACTCACCACCTCTTGGGTGAGGTTTCTTCAAGAATCCCTGAACACATGTCAAAGCCGGCGCCCATAATAGAACTCAGCATAAGGATATGCTAGATAAGGTAGTAGAGAGGTTCCTTCGGCACGTAATCAATTATAACGAACCTTGGGTCAATGCCTCTATTCCTAAGCTTCTCCAATAGTTCCTCAATAGTGCCTGCTGACTCAATGACTTCTAAGTCTCTGCGGGCAATCACTTTACCCGCATACTTACTGAAGACTGAGAAATCAAGCACTTTGGCAGACACCAACTCAAGCACCACCTCAATAAAGTAATAAAGGGTTAAAAATTATTAATAAATCCGTAACCAAGTGATCATACTTAATATCTTTTAAGAGCCCGTAGAATACCGTCATAAGCTCTGAAGAACAGGCATTGGGAATTAATTATTGCTCAGATAACTTCCCCTGCTCACGCATGCTCTCCTCCTCCACCTCCTGCCCTAGTTTATCCAAGTCTATTCCAGATCTTGCCACTTCCTCAGCAACCTCACGGATAAGCTTCTCAACATCGATTCTCTTCAGAACTAGCAGGTTGTCCCTGAGCTCTAAGACGATGAATGTATCTCCTTTCTTTAGCCGCAGCTTGTTCCGAAGCCTACTAGGAATAACAATTCTCCCTCTATCATCAACAACCACAACACTCAACTTCTGTCACCCATATTACCCATATATCCCATGGACTAATAAATGCTCGCATATCGAGAGCCTATAAAAACACGTTTCAAGATTATCCATGATGAAGCACCTAGTGATAATCGTTTATGTGGAGTGTTTCCATTTTATGGCTTCCTCTGGAAACTTTGTTTGTATGCCTACGGGGGCATGGGCTCCCATAAACGCGAATTATATATATGGATGAAGCTATTGAAATAGTGAAAACATAAAGGACTTCGGTAAGGATGTTTTAACCTTAATTATGAAGATATTTAAACCAGAATTAATTAGGTGAGTGATCTCACCAACAATCCTTATGTCAAAGGAAAAGAGACTTGTAAACACTTTTAAAAGGAGTTTTTAACGAAAGTAAAATTATGTTAATCATAATTAAGGAAGTAATAAGCAAATACATACATTATCTGAAATAGAAGGCTGAGCTTCTCAATCAGCCCTGAATGCTTGAAGGCCATGAGAGGAGACTTATCTGAAATAGCGATACTAGCTTCTTGCTTCTCCTGTAAGGTCTTCAGCAAGTATTGTAGGGTACTAGGTCACGTACCTAAAGAACTCCTCGACCGATTCATGCTGGAGGCTGAGGTCGTTATGGTATCTATAAGCGCTTCCTTTTCGTTAATTCCTTAATCACATAAGCTACTACAGGATCTGGGATTCTGTATTCATCGTTGATCTTCGCCAGAAACCCATGTTTTATTAGGGTTTTGAGTAGGTCACTTAATCTCTTATCGTTTATGTAGCCAGCCCTCGCTATCGTTGCTGACTTTATCTGGCTCCATGTGGATGCGCCGGCAGAGACGGCTGTTAATATGGCGAGGTACCTTTTCCTTGAAGGACTAATTAATTTCTCGAGCTCCTCCATCACCAGTGTAGCGCCTGCCTCGAATGTTTTCTGGAGTGCTTCCTTATGCGTGATCTTATTCTTAACTCTGTAGTATCCGTAGAGAGTTAACCAACCCACAATACCGTCGAGCAAGCTCACAGCATCCCTTAGCTCAGCATCAGGAACCTTCATACCGGCTTCATCGAAGCCTGCCCTAAGGAAACTAAGTGACTTGCTGGAGCTGAATCTATCAACATATATTTCCTCAACATGCCTCCCGTAAAGCGGTGCCTTAGGATTGGAGAGCTTAAGGAAGTCCCGTAAAACACCTATTTCGCTGCCAGACACAATAAGCGATAAGTTAGTGAGGTTGTCCACAGCCCAAGCAAAAACGCCATCGTACTTGACGTTACCACCAAACCTAAGATATTGAGCCTCATCAAAAGCAAGGGCAAAGACCGTTCCCTGCTTCCTCGCCCAATCATTAATGTGGGAAAGAAGATCAGTAAAACTAATCTTTGGTGAGGGCTCAACCTCCACACCAGTACCTGAGAAGTGGAACCCTCTCAACCTCCTAACAAGTTCCTTAATCTTAAATTCAGCCCTAGAAAAAAAGCCGAGGTTCTCACTAAAATACCTAGCCAGCTCTGAGTAAATATGGGCCTTTGAAACTGAGCCGAACTCAAAGTAAATCTTTCTGACATCAATAATCGCGTGTGGCAGACCCGACCCCCTCAGCCCAACCCTAACAAGCGAGGTCTTACCAACTCTCCTCACACCATAAACAACAATCAAAACACCGCCTCCACCAACTGATTCGCTAAACCGGCGAACCTCTACATCCCTATCGAATAAATCCTTCCTAACACATTTAGGAGCAGGATCGAACAACAAAACTATCACCCCTAACAGTTACTATCACCCCCAACAGTAATAACTCTTTCACCTAGCTATAGCTATTACAAATAAATGCTATGAAGGCAACCCATAAGCTTGTAACTATATTTAACTAATTGCTTCAATAATCGATAATGCGATGAGCTTGTATGCGGTCTCTTCTAGGACGTTTGTTGAAGTGTAAGGCTCTGCTCCTACTAGGTATTCGAGGACAGTATTCCTTACTTATTATTAAACGCATGAGGATATTAGCATCAACGAAGAGCCCCCTCAAGATATAGCTCCTCCGCTAAACCCAGCAACTCTATCTTGCCTCGAGGGAGCTTCTTGAGAAGCTCCCCTTTTCCTAATGCTAGAGGTATCCATGATATCAGTAATGAATCCCTTAGTGATAATCATTACTGAAGCTTGTTCCCAAACTATGGTTTTTGTTGGAAACCTGGAGAACTTGGGGTTCAAATTCTGCCATGCTGATACCTAACCCACGTAACCTGTTCTTTGTATAGAAGGGATCTAAGGGATTACCTTGAGCCATGGAACACGCTTAAAGTCCTTGTCAAAGGTAGCTATGTTCTCTATACTATAGGCTCTACATGTAGCTACTATTAGGGCATCGTTGGATAATAACCTATATTTCGCCATATGTTCTATTAGGTCATCTATGCCTATGTTGGTCGGTAAATGCTCGAAACCCGTAAGTAATGGATGTATATCCTGCTCAATTATTTCTCTAACCTTATCAATGTGTTTAATTATGTACTTTCCGAGTCTATATCGGGAGATATTAAGAGTTAATCTTAGATAGCCGTATATAACTTCGCTAATAACGATATCGTTTATGTATCCTACCCACTCATCATGCTCAACACTATCCACCAGTCTTTTAGCATCTTCAATACCTGCAAGGTACTTAAGGAAAACATTGGAGTCAAAGAACACCCTCATCCTCTATTTCCTCAATAACCTTATCGATATCCCCCAGCTTTAATTTGGGTCTCCTACGAAGAAGCGCACCAAATACCTGAGAGGGTCTCCAACGTATAATAATCTCGACTTCCTCACCTTCCTCGAGCTCAAGTTTCTCGAGGGGTTTGAGAACTCCTTTCTCGTATCTTACCCTAATAACCCTAGACAATTCTCTGCTCACCTATACACTATTATGTACTTGGGGGCAATTAGCCTTTTCCTAATGCTAGAGGTATCCATGATATCATCCTCACTCAATGATTTCCTCTAGAAACATTGTTTATATCTCCATGAGTTAACGGTTCCGCCATTTAATTTGTAAGCTTTGTCGTTACCTGTGTAGTAGCTTTTAAGGTCTTCCTCGGTATTTCGGCTTCTTGTGACGGCTGGGACATCAGTTTTGTGGCCCTAATTAAGCGTTTTTGTTTTCTGGTTATTGGAGCAAGAGCGCATTAATTACATAAAAGCCGCCATAATAATAGTACTGACCCGCTATGCTGTAGGGTTATTTATTTTGGGTCATGATATGATCGATCTGGCTGGTTAGTTTCGACAAAGCATTATACGACATTCTAGGGCTGAAGCATTAGTTATTGCTTTCTGTTTTGGATCATGTCTTTTTATGTCTCGGTTAGGGTTTATGTATGTCTTTGCTGGCGCCTTACTAGTGATGCCTGCGTGGGCGATGGGGGCACCCAAGCCCCTAAGCAAGGATGAAACCCTACCGCAGTCATAAAAGTAGCAGTTTTAAACATAGTGAAGCGGTAGGGAGAAACAGTACGTTGTTATGCCGTGTTTTGCTGCAATTCTGGACAGCTTCTCGTCGAATGTGGCTAAACCCGTTCTCTCAGATTTAGCTAGTTGTATGTAGAGAGCGTCGTACACCGTTATGTCCTCTTCTAGCGCGAGTCTGAAGGCCTCTTCTGCCACTTCTTTTAAGGAATACACCCTTAGTGCCCCCCAAATCTTTAGGAGGTCTCTCACACTATCGGTTGCCTCGTCTCGGCTTAGGTCACCTATTTTCAGGGTATGCTTCCATATTGCGTTCAAGGCCTCAGGAAGCGCTAAGTCTATCGTTGCTAGTGCTTCCCCACTCCTAGCCCATAAGCGTGGCATATTGAGCGCCTTTTTAGAGCCTTCCTCATCAAGCACAAGCTTCACTAGGAACGACGCATCCAACACTATCAACGCTTTTCCCTCATCTCCCTAATGAGTTCAGCTGAGTCTACCCTTGTCCTA
>JALWQN010000024.1 GCA_027083115.1 Desulfurococcales archaeon | reverse complement strand
ATCCTTAAGGGTCCTGACACTCTCTTCCACGTAATTACTCAGATCTAATGACGTGAGGAAGGTTTCCTTACTTAGGCAGTAGGTCATTTCGGACGAGTCAACAACACACTTTTTGCTTGTTATGGAGTACTTTCTTAATTCACGGATGTCGGTAGCTAATATTTTGTTATCATTAACTTCGGACAAAACAACTAAAGAACCATATCCGTCCATAAAATTTATTCTTCCTTTATGTATGTGAAGGCCAAGAATTCCGTGAACCACTGATGTATCTACTCCATCGCTTATCAGTATGATGTTTTTACCTAAGCATTTAGTCATTGCAGGTCTGTATCTAATAAGTGGGGTTAATTCCTCCTCAGCATACTTAACTATTGTGTTGTTTGTTCTATCATAGTAATATTCGTTTCCCTCACAATAAAGGAGGGGCTTAAGTCCATCAATTACTGGGTGAGGTCCCTCAGGCGTTACACTAATAAAGTCATTCCCGCAATTCACAATACATAGGTTATTGCTGCATGAAACATTCCTTACACTACAGGGCTTAATCGTGAATTTATTAATAAGGCCCTGAAATGCATCAATAACTATAGCCTCAACACTTTTTCCTCTCATGAAAAACAGGAACTTAAAATTATCTGATTCCTTAAGTACGGCCTTACTTGCCTCCATCTTAAGTTCTTCACTTTCGAAAGCAATGCCGTTTCTGCCGAACTTAATTAAGTAG
The DNA here is from genome assembly GCA_027083115.1 of Desulfurococcales archaeon. Taxonomy (GTDB): domain Archaea; phylum Thermoproteota; class Thermoprotei_A; order Sulfolobales; family NBVN01; genus S013-73. Next base: position 8,171 of record JALWQN010000024.1, on the reverse strand, counting down.
TTCCCGCGTGAAGTAATTATTGTGTGGGTTCTGATACCACGTTTATTATTGTTGGCGTTGATTGTTCCTACATAGAAAGGGTTGCTTAGGTTTAGGTAAGGATCCAGTCGGTAAGCTAAGGTTCCCTTATCCTTATTAGGAAAAACTAAGTAGGCATTACCCAAGAAATCTTTCTGCAGGTCCACAGCCCAAACACGTATTCCTTTGTTTTTGCGTAGAATTTTTTCTTTTAGGTTTCTTGCTGAAATAATGTGGGGAATCATTATTAAATCACCCAAACTGCTAACTCAATACCCACTACTCCAAGCAGTAAGGTATTGAGAAGATCATCGAATAAGACGTAGGAAGCGTAAATAGCGTAACTTAGTGATGAAGCAATTATGTAAGAAAGTATGTAGTTATTTGCTGAGGAAAAGCTCAGTATTGAACCCATTATTAGAGGTAAGGCTATAGCTATAACGGCCAATATGGAGTTAGCTGTAAATGCTGACCTAAGGCCGTTGATTGATTCATTGATTAATTCAGCAAGTCTAGATAGGCTCTCCCTGCTAATAGATCCGTACTCTACGCCTCTCATCAGTGTAAACAGGCTGAATTGGGCGATCCAGGTTCTGAACTTGGAGATAGGCACTGAGTGAGTTAATGGCATTAGGCTTTCAGCGATCTCTCTCCATATACCTCCTTTCTTACTGAATACTGCTTTAATTACATCTAGCGAAGAGTAGCTGGAGAATGAGGCCTCATAAAGCAACATTAAAGCAGAATGAAGGTCCCTTACTTCCTTAATCCCTGAAAACAAGTCCCTAGTTGATTTCACTCCTACTCCAACAAAAGTCATCGAGACTGCCATAATAGAGGTCCTTAATGAGCCAGTAAGCAAATAAATAGTTAGGGAGACAGCAATTCCTGCACCAACCACTATGGATCTTCTTAAATATTCCTTATTGATTCTAAGGTGGTAAGGGAATTTAGGCGTGATAATTACTGAAATTAGTGGAGCAAGGAGCGTGATTGCAAGGAACTTAGCAATTAGTTCCTCATTATATAGTGACGACATTGTTAAAATGATAGGGGGCACATAACCCAACACTACTGCAACACCAAGTGATATCGTTATCCGATTCTGAATTACTTCCTTTGTCCTTTGTTTCAGCTCATCAATTACTTCCCTACCTTTCAAGTGTAACCATGGAGGTAAGGATCCTAAAAACATTGAGTAAAGGAAGTCATTTAATGTGTTCTTAATCCATGTTGAGCGGATCCAGTTCGTGTATGTCTTAACGATTTCCGAGTAAGTCAGGATCTTCCGTAATAAAGCAATAGTTTTTCCTTCCTTACTTAAGTACTTAAATACAGACGGCCAGTGGCGAGCGGCTGATATATCATTAATTAAGTTAGGTGAACCTACGGCATTAATTGATTCAGCTATTAGCAAGTACTTAATCTCGTTCTCCACTTTTTTCCCGCGTTCGTAACTGAGTAACTTAAGGAAAAATAATGAAGTTAATGGACTCAGAATCAACGAGATCAGTGCTGAGGCCAGTAACCCGCTAAATCCAGATAAGAATTTATTTCCTTTAATGAAGATGAAGAGAGGGTAACTTAAGGATAAGTTAATGATAAAGCCAACTAATGAATTCTTGACTAAGATATGTGGAAGGTCCTTATCAACTTTAATCCCTGCCTTAATACTCTCGTAAGTGAGCTCAACAGCCAATCTACTTAATGGCTCAACAGAGTCAAGCAGGTAGTTCAATAAAGCCATAATATCCCCTACAGATTAAGAGCTGGTTTTTCAGTGAGAACTTCCATCAATTTTTCCTCGGTTATCTCTCCCGTTTTCCGTTGGTATAATCGCTTCAGTTTGAGTAAGTTACCATCCAAGTAGGGCATAGAGACGTCAATAACTGATCGCTTAATCCCTTTTCCAGATTCAATAAATCCTAAAGTTATGATCAGCTTGAACATACCGAGTTGTTCCTGGGTTAAATCTATAGGATGTGAGGTGAGGCGTCTGATAGCTTCCTCTGGGCTGCCTCCGTGAAAAGTTGTTAATCCGCCTAACCCCATATTCATTGCCTGAACAAGTACTCGAGCTTCTTTTCCCCTAGTTTCTCCCACCACCAAGAACTTACTTACTGAGGATCTTAGGGCTGCTTTCGTTAAGGTAAGTTGATCTAAAGTTACTTCCTTACTGGATGTGAGAGGAACTACGTATTTCACCCAAGAGCTCCCTGGAGGCAGGTCAATCTCAGGCGTGTCCTCTATGATAGCTACCTTCCATGAGGGTGGAACCAAGCTATAGAGGATCGCCCTCAGCAATGTTGTTTTTCCAGAGCCTGGAGGCCCAACAATCAGTAAAGAGCCTTTCTCGTGGATTACTTTCTTAATTAAGGAGACCACTGGTTCCTCAATCATTCCTTCCTTCTGCAGTTCCCTCAAACTCACAAATCTATATGGTTTCTTCTTCCGTATCACGATCTCTCCTTTGCCTCCGGTTATCTCAGGGAGAACAAGGTGTATTCTATGACTTCCGTCCTCCTCCGGAAGGTTAGCGTCTATTATTGGATTGAGCTTAGATATTGCCCTACCCGATCTCTCAGAAAGTATTGATATGTGCTGGAGTAGCTCTAGCTCTGACCCAATAATTATATTGGTCTGTATGTAGTCTGCTAGAGGGTCCTCCTTAATAACTATTGAGTGACGAACCCATATTGGGCCAGTGCCAACCACAGATATGTCTTCGATGTATGGGTCATCTATCAGTACCTGCAGCTTCCTGTACTTTAATGACTCCCTTAACGCATAGGCAACATCGCTTTCCAAGACCCTTAACCCTTTTCTTCTAAGAAGCATTGTAGCTGATTTAATTGTTTTATATAAGCTACTACCGGATAACTGCCCTATAATTGAGGTTTCAGCAGCTTTTCTGACTTCATTTACGAAGTTATTACCGTACTCTTTATTAACTATGTACTGATATCCTTTAGGCCCTTTAAGTATCTTCACCTCGTTTGTGCCAACATTATAGTTCGCTATTATCTTCACCGGCAATTCACCGAAGAAAAATTTTGTGTGTTGAGCAGATATTGTAGGAAAAAATCAGCCTACATTTATATTTATTGTAGTTATTGTACCATCTCCTCCCTTAATGTTCAGGACAATTGTTTTCACATCTGACCAAGAGATGCTTCCATTACTCACTACAACGCTTCCTGTAACTGATTCTGTGGGTTTGAGTGTAGTGTTTCTTACTGGTTTAAAGTCAGCGTTAACTACGTTTCCATTCTTAAGGATTACTGAAGCGTTAATGCTTGAGTCACTTATTTGGTAGTTCCTGTCTCCAGTGTTCTTTATCTTAACTATGAATACAGTTTCTCCGTTTGATGATGATTTACTGATGAGAACGCCCTGAAGTTCTGGAGTGGCTACATAGGAATTCATTCTGGATGCTTGGGCGCCTAGCCAGTTCTGGACGGCCATGGCAACAGGTATTGATATCGCTATTAGTGTCAATATGACTACTAAATCACTTACACCTTTCTTATTATTTAATCGAGTATACTTTCTCATTACTTTAGACCTCCGTCAGAATTTCAGGCTTAAAAAAGGTTCAAGTGTATTCGGCCTTAAATACTCATTAATCCCTAAGGCCATAAGTGGTGATGCTTGCATGAAAGACTTTAGGGATAGATTAAGAGATATAATTAAATCGATGGTTGGAAAGGTTGTTACGCCAGGTGATGTGGTCTCTTATACGGGCCTCCCCAGGTATGAGGTGCTTGCGACCTTTCACGTCTTAGAAGCTCTAGGAATAGTTGAGGTCATTAACGAGAAAGGCAATTACAGGATTTACAAACTAACTAGCCTTGGCCTAAAATTACTTAAGGCTCTCGAAAGTGCGCAGGGCCTAGAAATCCAGATAGTTGGTGGGGAGGGAGAATTAGCGGAAGCTAATGCCTAATCTTTCAGAGAGTGGTTCTTATGGAAGGCGTTGTTTTAACAAAAGAAGAAAGCAAGAGGATTGCAGCATCCCTTAAGGAAATAACTTGTTACGCCAAAAGAGAAGTTAAGGTTGCCGTTAAGGCTGTTGATTTGGCTAATGCAACAAAAAGTTCGTTAAAAAACGTTATTGGAACAAAAAATGAGTCTATGAAGGCTGAAAGGATGGAGAAGGCAGCCCTAATTTTCCTAACTTTCCCTGGAGACCCTACCGGCGTAACCTACGCGGTAGGCGCTACACTTTACGGCACGAGCAAGGCAGTCAAGGCAGTTGAAAGGAAGGAGATGGGAATAAGGGACCTAATAAGATATTACAGGAGGTTAGGTCTTGAGCTGGGTGAGCTCCTTAAGTAAGGCTGAACCCATAAGCTACATGATACTGATTAGGTGTGATAACCCTAAAGTCCTAAACATAAAATCATTAAATTACCCTAAGATCGAGAAAGGAATCTATATCTATGTAGGTTCCGCAAACCTCAGAAATCCTATGAAGAGAATTTTAAGGCACTTCAGAAAAACAAAAGGATTAAGGTGGCATATAGATTACTTAACGACTTCATGCACCACCTTCGCCTCCATACTGATTAGGGGATTGACTGAGGCAGACACTTATGGAATTCTTGAGAAACTAACCCAAAAAAGAGCCAGTGCTGGAGAACTTAAGGTTAGGCCATCCATCAGAAGGTTTGGCACATCAGACAACTTAAGGCATAAAACCCACTTGTTTAGGGTTGAAGGGAGTCAAGACCCATACGCCATAATTACAGAACTCCTTAAGGTCCTCTCAGGAACAAGCTCAGTGAGTAAGGTAGACTTGGTTCTTGAGTGATCTTGGCTAGTGCCTGAGAAGCTTGCCGGAATAAAGGATTTATGGTGGGCCCGCGGGGATTTGAACCCCGGACCGCCCGGTCTCCCAGCCAGGCTTATGATTCCCGTGCCAACAGATAGCATGCCGGGCGCTCTACCTGGCTGAGCTACGGGCCCCAGATACTCCTAACTCAGTATTGCTTTTTAGTTTTTTGGTGCAGAAACTGTCTCTGTATTAAGGTACTCCATAATTCGCGAATAAGAAATCGTATACTCTCTGAAGTCCCTTCATGGTTTACTGGGAAGAGGTCTATACTGTTCTAACTGTTATTAATTATTATTTAGTGCGTTATACTTATTTTCCCCACCCATTAATTAACACGGTGAATAAACTATGCCTTTGAAGGTGAAGATAGACTGGAATACATGTATAGCTGATGGGGTATGTTACGCTATTTGCCCGCAAGTCTTTGAGGCAGGACCCGACGGTAAGAGCCAGATAGTCGAGCAATACAGAGCCGGTTCTGAAACCGAAGGTAATGTTCCTGACGACCTAGCTGACTGTGTTGAGCAGGCCAGAACAGCTTGCCCCACTGGATCAATAACTGTTGAGAAAGCTTAAGGAACTACTACATCAATTTTTTATAAACCTTACTCAAAAAGAATAAGGTTTTGATTTCTGCTTGAGTTTTTACATGTTCCTTATTCCATTATAGCTTATAAATCCTGGAGAACGCTCTTAAACGTAACGTAAAACGGAGTTGAATTGTATGTCGGAATTTGGAGAAGAAAAGAAAAACCAAAAAATTAAGGTTATGGACCTCAAGCCAGGGATGAACAACCTAGATGTTGTTGTGAGGGTTATTGAGTCGGAAGAGCCTAAAGTAATTAATACTAGGTCAGGCCAAAGAACAATTAGTGAAGCCATGGTTGGTGATGATACTGGTAGAGTTAAGCTTACCTTATGGGGTAAGGCTGCTGGAGAAGTTAAGGAAGGTCAGGTCGTTGAGATTAAGGGTGCTTGGACGACTGCATACAGAGGTAATGTACAGTTAAACATAGGTGGTAAAGGCAACATAAATGAGTCAACGGAAGAAGTTCCAGAAGCAGAAAACATACCTGAAGATAGCCCCACAGCACCAGAGAACTACAGACCTCCAAGAAGATCCTACAGAGGTCGGAGGTCTTACGGGTCTTACGGGAGAGGAGGTTATGGCGGGGGCAACAAATATGAGCGATGAGAAAAGCCCGCTCACTTACGATGGGATCAGGTCTAAGAAACCATTAAGACACGGTTCCAGCGTTAGTATGGAAGGAGAGAACTTTATTGTTGCGTTAGATGAGAATAAGGTTTTTTCATTAACCCCAGGAGCTTATTACGTCTGGATAAAATGCAATGGTGAAAAAACTGTTGAGGAACTAGTGAATGACATCAGTAAGGAATTAGGTGAAAATCCTGAAACCGCAATGAGCATTGATGAACTAAAAACGCCAGTCACTGAAATTATTCATCAATTAATGGATGCAGGCCTCCTAACCCTAAGCCAATAACCTATTATTTACTGTGTGAAACTTCATGAATTAAGAAGAACTAATGTTTTCAGACAGCTTTAACTTTCTTAAAGCCCTCGCGACGGATCTTAGTAATTATTTTGGACCCGCATGCAGGGCATCTAATAAAGGAATAACCTTCTCCCACTTCTCTTGCCTCGAAAGCCTCAACATCGCTTCTCCTGAATACCTTACCACACACCCAACACTTATAAAGTATGTCTTCCTCCACACTAACACCAGAGTTAACTAAATTTTGAAAACCTTTAAGTCTTTACTTAATACATAAAGGCAAGTAACATGTTTAATGGACTTGATATCCGTACCCTAAAACCTTATAAGTTCTGTATGAGTCAGAAAATTGTAGCAGGGTGAGGCATGTCGGGTAAGGACGTAGAGAACATAGAATCCCTTTGCAGCGGATTACCTGAAGAACTATGCATGCAGTTAGGTGCCGAGCAACAGCTTATCAAGATAAAAATTGAGAGAAGGAAGTTCGGTAAGGAAGTCACTATTATTGAGGGTTTAGATCCTTCAGTCTTTAATCTAAAGAAAGTTGCTTCAACCTTAAAGGCTAAGTTAGCTACTGGAGGAACAGTCAAGAATAATCATGTAGAACTGCAGGGAAACCATAAATCAAGGATTAGGCAATTGCTAGTTAGGGAGTTTGGGATCCCCGAAGAAAACATAATTTTCATAGAAGCAGAATAGTTTTCTCTTATAATTAGTTCATTTATATTCTGAAGTTCTTTAAACTGCTTGATAGGTGAATTAAGGAAAGAAAGCGATGTTTGTTTACGATGTCCTCACTGCTCAGGGACCTTAATCCGTAGGTACTGAATTAATTCTTTATATCTGTTCCTAACGGTCACTTCAGTGACTCCAGCAACCTGAGCTACATCCTTCTGAGTTCTTCTCTCGCCATAGAGTTGAGCTGCCGTATATACGGCGGCAGCCGCTAGACCAACCGGGTCCTTACCTGCGGTCAGTCCTTTAGCCTTGGCCTGCTGAATAATTTCTATTGCTTTCTTTATGACGTTCCCGCTTAACCCTAGTGCAGCAGCAATTCTTGAAACGAAATCAGTGGGGTCAGCAATCGGTATCTTTATATCTAATTCCCTAACAAGCAACCTATAGCACCTAGCAACCTCCTTCTTGCTTGTTTTAGTGTATTGGGAGATCTCATCAAGCGTCCTCGGTATCTTGTAGATCCTGCATGCAGCATATAGGGCTGCAGCAACCACGGACTCAACAGCCCTTCCCCTAACAACTCCTTTCTCAACAGCTTGACGATATATTGTGGCTGCATGTTCCTTAACAGACCTAGGTAGGCCTAACTGATCGGCTATTCTCTCAAGCTCTGTAGCTGCCTGAGTGATATTTCTATCGATGCTGTTCTGAATCCTTGTCCTTATCTGCCACTTTCTCCACCTGATAACCTCTAGCCTCCTCTTCAGCTCCAGTTTCTTTCCAGAGGCATCTCTATCTCTCCAGTCAATCATTGTGGATAGACCGCCATCATGTATTGTTGGGGATAAAGGAGAACCTGACCTAGATCTCTTCTCTCTCTCTTCAGGGGTGAAGGCTCTCCACTCAGGTCCCTGATCAACGACTTTATCCTCAACAACCTCCCCAGTTAGAGTGCAGATGTATTCTCCCCTGAACTCATCAAAAATAATCTTGTCTGGAGGGCAGGTCCCTGAAGAAGGCTCTGTATGCTTATCTTTCTTTTCTGAACTATTCATAATACTCCCCCAAATAGTAAACCTTAAAAATCCCTTCTACAACCTTTATAAAGCTTCCTATTATCT
>JALWQN010000023.1 GCA_027083115.1 Desulfurococcales archaeon | reverse complement strand
GCATTATATCCTGGCATGGTGGTGTTCTGGAGCCCTCCTTACCACCAGCATCAACTACACCCACCCATTCCTAGTAGGGCTCCAGAACACCACCATGCCAGGATATAATGCTGCTCATGAGGTGGTTCGATGCAGGACCTCATAGTTCGTAACCTGTGGTTCAAGTATCCCAGGACCGAAAAGTTTGTCCTGCGCGGCTTAAACATGGAGGTAACGTCAGGAGAGGTTATTCTTGTTTTAGGTCGTAACGGCTCAGGTAAGAGCACCCTACTCAAGATACTGGCCGGGGTGCTCGAACCAAGCAAGGGTAAGGTACTGATTGGCTGCGTGAAGGCTTCCGAGGTCGCTGGGAAGTTGACGGGGATGGCTTTACAGGACCCCATGCATCAGTTCAGCTTCATCACTGTTCTTGAGGAGGTGAGCGTGCCGCTGAAAATTAGGTCAGGGAATGGAGGAAGGAAGCGCGCGTTGAGGCTACTTCATACGCTCGGTCTGGAGGGATTGGCAGAAAGGTCACCCTACACATTAAGTTCTGGCGAGGCCAGGCTCTTGACTATTGCGGCAGCTGTGGCGGGCAGGCCGAGGCTGGTATTGCTTGATGAGCCATTCACAGGTGTCGACCCTAATCAAGCAATATTGATAGCGGAGATCGTTAGGAGGACAGCCTCCTCGGGCTCTATGGTTGTGGTTACCTCACTACTTGCCGCGCGTGAGGTTGCGAAGGGGTTGCTTAACCCGTCACAGAACTTAGTACTTGAGGGCGGGAGGTTAATGGATCTATGAGGGCCGGCACCCCATATAAGAGCCTGGAGGCACTCTATGAAGCATTCCTTAATGACTCATCCACCCCCTTAACCAGCCTTAACTTAGGGGTTAAGCTAGCGTTACTGGCGTTAGCACTAGTGGTTGCCCCCTTCTCAGGCAACCTCCTAGGTCTCCTTGCCTTGGCTTCCGTGGCGTTAGCGGTGTTATTAGCCTCCAGAAGGTATGAGGCCATAGTTAATTGCGTGTTGGGGTTGAGGTACTTGCTGGTCTTGATGATTGTCGCAACAGCTATAGTTGATTACCTTATGGACTACTCGCTCGCGGCCTTGCTGACGGATTCGTTAGCTTTGGGTCTACGCGTGGTTTTATTACTGACAATCTTCTCAGTTATTTCCTCAGCCATAACGCTTAAGGAGGTTACCGGGGTTGCTGATAGGCTGAAGATACCCAAGTACATTACATACTCATTTATCTTATCGCTGCGCTTCATCCCACTCATCCTCCACGACATGAACGAGGTCTCAGCATCACTTAAGCTGAAGGGCATTAACTTAAGTGGGGGTGGATTAAGGGCTAGGTTGGAGGCCCTGAGGTACTTGCTGACCTCCTTAGTGATCATAGTGGGTTTCAGGAGGTTTAAGGTGGCTGAAGCGATCGAGGTTAGAGGGCTTCTTGAGGAGCGAAGATATAGTGCTTGCAAGTCAACGCTATGATTGCATCATTTGGAGGTAGATTATATTTAGCTATAACTTCTAGTAGTTCATTAGGGCTCGCATGATCCTTAAGCACAACCATATCCAGTACCTCTAGAAGCTCCACAAAATCCGTCAGCTTATTGATTACGGAACCTAATCCATTAGTAACGCATATGGGTTCGGAGCTTATCAAATTCTCTTACCCATAGCTTCTTCTCCGCGAGACTTCGAATAATAACAAACATCACCTCATTTAGAACACCCTAGATGCTGCTAGGCCACGGTAGCGTTTTTAATAGCTTAGCCACTTATCCAGCATATTTACTCCTAAAACTAATGGTGAACTACGTTTGTATCAACAAACTCCATTATAAACTGCCTTATTACTAGAGCTTCTCTAATTCCTCTTCCTCTATTTTCTCCATAACCCTTTATACTTCCCAATAATCTTCTCTCGATCCCTAGGCCTCTATATCCTGGTCAGACTTTCTTACCCTCCCCAAGCTTAACAGATTCGGGAAGCCTTAGAACATCTTCTCATAATGTGTCCTTACTGGCTTAGTGGTTCTAGAACGCTACATGCACCTTCACTAAAAAACTCTCCTTACCAAGCCCATGAATCTTCTAATATAACTTAACTTTCTCCATTGCATGTGTCTGCAAGTTTAGGTGACGTGGCTAGTGGAGTGAAGGAATAAATATACTTTATTTGTTATACAAATAGGGTAGACTACTTTGCCTGTTACTAGATTATATGGCTTTGTAGATAGGGAAGATGAGATGAGAGCACTGAATGATGCTTGGTCAGCTAGGCCCGGCCTAGTGATCGTTTATGGCAGGAGGAGGGTTGGGAAAACTAGGCTCCTGATTGAGTGGATTAATAGCTTAGGTAGTGGTGTTAGGGTTGCTTACTATCAGGCTGTTCCTGCCAGGCATGAGGTTAACTTGAGGGGTCTGGCTAGGGCTCTTGAGGCTTCACTAGGTGTTCACGGACTATCCAGGGCTTCCTTCGAGGAGGCTGATGCGCTACTTAATCTAGCATTACGGGATGTGGGTGATGTCGCCTTAGTTATTGATGAGTTCACTTATTGGGTGCGCTCAGCCCCAAGGGTTGTTGGGGAGCTGCAGAGGTTTGCTGATCACGTTCTTCCAGGGACTAAGGCCCTACTTGTGCTTGCAGGTAGTTTGGTTGGTGTCATGCATAGGGATGTCCTTGGGGGTGGGGCCCCACTATATGGCAGGTCCTTAAGGAGGATTAGGTTAGGGGGCTTAGGCTAAAGCATGTGCTTAAGTTCCATGAGGGCATGGATTTCAGGGATGCCTTCCTCACATACGTTATGTTCGGGGGAATTCCACACTACCACATAATAACTTCAGACTGCAGGAACGTGGAGGAGTTGCTGTGGAAGGCCTTCCTATTGCCCACAGCCATCCTGAGGGATGAGGTCCACTTCATGCTTAGGGATGAGTTCAGGGACCCATCAACCTACTACGGAATCCTTCAAGCAATAGCTAATGGTGCCGACACACCAACAAGAATAGCTGACGCTACCGGGATGTTCAGGCAGCACGTAAGCAAGTACTTAGCTGTTATGGAGGAGGTTGGCTTCATTGAGAGGGAAGTACCCCTACTAAGCAAGAAAGGGTCATACGTGATCAAGGACAACCTAATGATGACTTGGTTCACGGTAATAGAACCCATACTCACTAATAACCCCTACCCAGACAGAAGCACGTCAACGCCATTAGCTATAAGCAAGCTAAACACTCAAGCATCCAGAACGTATGAGAGACTAGCTAAGGAATTCGCGGTAAGGTGGGGCCTAAAGCACGGCATAAGATTCGAGACCGTAGGAAAGTACGTGCATAAGGGTGTTGAAGTAGATGTTGTGGCAGTAAGCAAACAACAGCGAGAAACCCACGTCTTCGAAGTGAAGTGGAGTGACCTAACACCTAAAGAAATACGTAGAGAAACCAAATCACTCCTAAGGAAAGCCACTCAACTACCAGTTAAGCTAATTACTGATGCCGAAATCGTGCCACACATAATCGTGAGGAGCGTTAAGGGCACCACACAAGAAACTCCTAACGTGCTTGTTCATGACCTAACTGAAGTAATAAAGAACGTCTAACGAGAGAGTTTATTAACATCCAACAAGCACGATTTCCCGAGTTACATCCCCTGAAAATAGCTTGAATCCTTGAATTAAGTAGTGAATGTCCTCTTTCCTCATACATAGCCAGCAACTTCAGTTCTTTGGGTGAACCCTCAAACATTATACGCTTATTCAAAAACATGACCTTATCACATATTTTATCTACCTCTCTAACTTTATGGGAGGTGTAAAGAACAGTTGTTTTATTCTCTTTAATAAGTTCCTTAATTATAGAAAGAACTTCACTTTCCATTAGGGGATCTAAATGTACTGCGAGTTCATCAAGTATTAGTAGTTCAGGGTTTATAATGTAGGCCGCAGCAATCCATAAGGCCTGCCTGTATCCTCTTGATAAGCGTTGATACCACTCATGTAATTTATCCTGTAGGTCAAGCTCCTTGTAAACAGTTCTGAGCTTATTCTCAAACTCCTCCGGAGGCACTGAAGGACACATTATCAAGAGCTAGAACTCCTTCTCTGGAATTAGGTCTAATATAGTACTTTAATGTTCTTAAATCCTGAACCTCTTAGGAAGTAGAGGGTAGCATTTTTGTTAGATTTACTGCCTGCACTACTGGTTTCATACCTTACGCCTCACAACGAGGTATGCGAGGGCGATAGTTAATAACGCTAGGATAATTATGGCAACAGGCATTAGACAATGAACTTGATTAGGCCTTGCTGTTCTTATCTCCTGTAATGTTAATGGGTATATGACGTATACCGAGTTATTTGTGTATAGGCAGCCTGAGGCATAATCACCCAATGTAAATACCGGGTGTTTCTCTATGTACTTGGTTATTGTGGTGGCGTTGTTTCCTGTGATTATCCCTAGTGCTTTTGTTTGGTTCGTGTTTGTTACTAGTGTTAGCATGTCTGATGCGTTTGTGTAGCACTTGTTTAGGAACCTGAATCCATTGCTGCAATAACCCACGTAGTTTCCCTCCATTAATTTAACTGCTGACCTAAACAATGAGGTGTTGGATAAAGTAATAACTAAAACATTACTCCTCAGCAATAAGTTAGCTAAATCATCCACTTCAGTGGATGATTCGATAACTATTGAATTATTAAGGGGGTATGAGTAGGTGTAGTCAAATAACATTACGCTCTTAATTAGTTGTGCAGCTTCCCTTAATTGGGGGTAGTCACCATCATATACTATTGTCGTGTTTGTCAATGCTAAATACTTATAGAACGGCTCATAATCGCTGGGGTACCTATAATTACTTCTCAAGTAATTAAGCCACTCTCCCTCTAACTCATCAAGACCTAGACCGTAAACCTCCTTAAAGTATTTAATGCTTGGGCTCCAGCACATTAGCTTATACAACTTTAAGTACTTACTTAAACCGTAATTATTTATTAACCAGTAAGCAAAGCTCTCAATCTCTGCACGGTAAGCTAATCCCCCTGCAATTAACCCACTAAAGGCCTCCTTCAACGGTATGTCAGCATTATGATCAAATAGGTAAAGCACGGGTTCATTAGGATATCCATTCAGCTCGAACTCAATAGGCTCTACTGGTAATGTCTTCATTGCTAGGTAAAGGTTTAAACCCTCCCTGAAATTAGCTGCCACGTCATTAAAACTCGGCGAAATATAGTTCCTTATAAAGTACAGATCAACAGCATCGGATATCATAAGGAATAAGTGATTAAGGTTCTCATAATCCTCCGTAACATTACTATCAAAGACGTGATATCTCAGCTTGTAAGGCACGTAAATAACCGCCACACCATTCTCAGTGATCTCAGGGAAGTAAGGCACGTAACGACGTTTCCCAAGCTCCCTGAAATACTCTATGGAGTATATGGTTATGTTGATACTTACATCACCCTTAATATCAAGCATCTTAACAATCTTGGAAACCAATTCCTCCGCAAGATTATGAATCCTTACAACATTATGCTTAAGCCAAGGGTCAGCACCAGTAGTGAGATGGATAATAACCTTTACATTGCCCTCCTGGCGAACTTCATAGGCCCTTCCTGCATGATTCACAGGTAAAAACAAACTGCTTAACAAACAAAACAAGATCAAGAAGCCTGAAAATTGCATTCGCCCACACATAGTTGTACCTCCTAATAAATTAATGCTTGAATTTTATTGAAACAATTGCATATAACATACTCCCTCAATACTTGAGGGAACACCTTAAAGAACCATGAGCAAACAGGCTTATTATATACTCCATACATTTCGTGTGCTTATGCTTGAGAGATATCTTGAATCTGTTATGTTCTCTCGTTATGACGTAGTTTCTCATTATGATCTTATCGATCAGCTTCAGTAGCTCGGGCTTATCACCATCCTCTATCTGGGGGATGAAGACAATTACATCGAATCTAGCTCCCGTGCTGTGCAACTTTCCTCACACTTTCAACTAGCTTAAGGACACAATATGAAAGCCCGCTGATTGTAATTAAGGCGCGCTGGAGCTTTTACTTAGTTCTTTTTGACCCCTATGCTGGGTTAGTTCGTTATGGTTCAGCAGTCCTTAAAGTAGTTCTGCTCTTAGGATTTCTTCAGCAACTTCCTTCTCCGTGTAGTGGAGTATGTGGTCGAGTTTCTTATGCCCTGTTATTTTGGCTATCAGTTGTGCCGGCATCTTCTTCCCTATGCTCATGTAGCTTATGAAGGCGTACCTGAGGGCATGTGTGTTATAGCCTAATCTAGCCCGGCAGAACGTCTTGAGCTTCCCACGATTTTGCTTCTGTCCTCATTCATTAGGGTTGAGACAGCAGCCCTCTCCCTAGCTCCAAGCTCCTTAGCTTCCTTCAGCTGTTACTTCAGAACCTCATTCCTTTCCTTCAGTAAAGAAATATCCACTCCTCCATTAGCTACCGCGGTTGCTTTAGCTTCAGTTACCCAGATTTAGATAGGCATGTTGACCACTATTTTGCCTTTTGGCGTAGCCCTTACTTCCAATGGTCAGCATTCCCTATAGCTACATCATACATTCCCCTACCTAAAGGGTTTTATGGATAAACCGAGGAACTGTTTTCTTCCACTTGGCCTGCTCTCTCACGTATGCTAGGTGAATTGAATGCTTAGTTCTATGACTTGCTGTTTTCCGTTCTGGGGTTATTGCAGGTCTCGCCAAACAGCAAATATTTTTCCCTTCATGTGTAGGTTAAGTGATGAATTCACATAAATACAGTAACCCCGTCATTCACTAAGCTGATGTAGGTCGAGAGATCCAGCGAAACTAAATGATATGTGTTTAATGAATACATCACAAAAAACACACTTAATGAATAGCTTTACTAAGGTAAAGCTTAAAGTTCCGGTACGGAACTTAGTTCCGGTGTGGAACTTGCTGTTTGACTTAAGGCTGAAGAGGCCTTCCCTCTAGTTAATTCGTTATGCGGATCGTTATCGGCGTATAATCAAATCAAGAAAAACATATCAAGAGAACGGAAACAATTTATGGATTGGTGGAAGGAAGCAGACTTGAACCATGATACTGAATTAAGGAATAAACTCGCTAAGATTATTCGTGTAGGGCATGAGGGCCTTTACCTAAGAATATACGTTATTCCGAAGGCAAGCAGACTTGAAGTAATCCCCGAAAATGATGAGCTCATAATGCATGTTAATGAATCATGTAAACGCCATAAAGTAAATCAAGGAATAATAAAATACTTTAAGAAAGTGTTCGGGGATAAGGCTGAAGTAAGGATCATTAAAGGAAAGTACGAGAGGATAAAAATTATTGAGGTACGAGGGGTCACCCTAGCTGAAGCTATAGAGTCACTGATGAGCCACATAGCCAGGAAATAGTTCCTTCATGCTAACATACCCGTATCCCCATAAAATATTTCCCTGTACGTCTCCTTTGAGCAGTTGCCTAATTAACGGATTCATCAATCATTACAAGCCATAGAAGAATCTCAAATCATGAAGGACTCACTAAACAACGTGGTCATGTCGGAATTAACGTTAAGGAAAATGCTTAAGTCATTAAATCAGCGGTGAATTCTTGAGTATGCTCTAATTCCTTAGTTTCTCTAAATAAGGAAATATATATCGTACCTCAATTTTTAATGGGAGTCCGGTTTTGGGGCTGGCTTTTATTCCTGCATTGATTTTCCTTGTTCTTTTAGGGGTTTCCTTAAGCCTAAATTGCATTGGGGCTTCCCAAACCCTGACTAAGGTGAGGTATGTTGAGAAAATAACGTACGCCTGCATTAGTGGTGCGTGCTATAAGACCTACGGTCTTCGGGTTAATTATAGCTTAACAGTTTATTTAGAGTATAACGTTAACCTCATAATCCCCTCACCCACTGGAACGGTGCGGGCCAGCTTGATAGTGAATAACACCTGGTTCCATAAGAGAGTGTGGCTACGTCTCTTAGGTAGGGGGATGATAGGGACCTCAAGTTATGGCGCAGGATATTACGTTGACGTCACACCTCAGGGCTTCGGCTACAGGAACTCAACTTACCTAGCAGTAGATCCTCCGATAGCCATAGATTTCAAACCTAAACCACAGGAGATTAAGGATGGATTCTTCGTGGCTGAGGTTGGGGAACCCTACACTAAGCCAAAAGAAGGTGATTTCACTGCCCACCACTTTGAACTCTACTATGATCCTGAAACCCAATTATTTGTGGGCGGCAAACTTCATTTCGTTTATATGGAAATCGTGCATAAAGATAACTACCCTATTGCGTGGGGGGTATACGATATCCACGCAGAAATATATCCTGCTTCAGGAAGACCACCCTGGATTATAGTAGGGAAACAAACAACCACAACAACATCCCCAATAATCACTACATCGACTACGCCACCGCCTCCGAGTGGTGCCACAGTAACTGTCATTCAGTATAAGACATTAACGATGAGCACCATAAAGACCGTGAGCGTACCGCAATTCACTACGGTTACTCAAAGAACTAATTGCTTGCCTTACACAATAGCGTCTGTGGTGCTGACTGCCCTCTTCACCACACTATTAATTCTATGTTGTAAGCGTAGAGGACATTAAGGACAGTTAACTCCCTACCTTAATTCAATAGTTCACGATGATCCTATGCCGTAATTAATTATTGCTGAGGATTTCACATACATGTTAATGCCTTACGTAAATCTTCTTTAGTTCTGTAATTCATCATTACGTGGCTTATGGTGAAGGAGTCAGGGTGTTGATGTAGTGAGTAACTCACCAACAGGGTTCAGGCTGATTAAGGAGATCGCTGGTAGGTGGCACTTGCTATTGGCCTCTACAGTTGTTGTGGTTATTTACGCCTACACAGTCAGCTATAGCCCGGTCCTAATTAGGTTCGCTATCGATAGGGGTGTCGCTGTCGGTGACTTAGGTACTGCCGTTAC
>JALWQN010000022.1:1039-2222 GCA_027083115.1 Desulfurococcales archaeon | reverse complement strand
CCCTCAGGGTGACCCAGCTGTTGACGCGTTCGCTTGGTTCGGGATCTCTATCTTTCTCTTCTATGCTGGAATAACTACTAAGTATGGGGAATTTATGCGGACCCTAAGGTGGGCAACCATAATAACTGTTGGGGAAGCGGCTGCTGCGTTCTCATTAGGTCTTCTTGTAGGTATAGGTATGGGTTACCCTATTCTTAAGTCTCTTTTCTTAGGTACAATACTTGAAGCTACATCAGTAAGCTTAACTGTCAGAACATTGATGGATATAGGAAAGCTAAGGACATTAGAAGGGAATGCAATTCTTGCTGTTGCAGTCCTTGATGATTTCTCTTCCCTATTAACTATAGCTGTTGTTTCATCATTCGCCAAATACCACGTGCTTAACGTGTTATCGGCTTTAGAAATTGCAGCACTAGCAATAGGATTCTGGTTAGGTATTGTATTAGTCTTCCATAAATTCAGCAATTCCATAATCAAGTACTCCCGCAAATTAAAAATAAATGATCCAGTGTTAAGTATTGTGCTCGGAATATTCTTCCTTTTAGGCATTTTAGGTAAAGAATTCGGGGTTTCATTGCTTGTCGTTGCTTATGCCTCAGGCTTGGCTTTTAGTGATGCTAGAGGAATCGAAACAGTAGTGGGTAAATTAAGGCCTATAGCAATACTGTTTTCAACACTTTTCTTCGTTAATTCTGCAGCGAGACTTAATTTCATACCAGCTTTACAACCTAAATACACGGTTCTCTACCTGGCTATGATTGGTGCTGCGTTTGCTGGGAAACTTATGGGTGGTGGGTTTACTTCCTGGCTTGTTGGTTATAGGGCCTTCTCGGCGCTTAGGATAGGGGTAGGGTTATTCCCCAGGGCCGAGTTCTGTATTATAGCTGCTGTTGTTGGTGAATCGCTAGGTGTTTTAGGTCCTGCCGCTTACTTTTCGGCTATATTAATTACTTTAGTTACTAATTTCGGAGCACCACCTCTAATTAAGGTTGTATTCACGAGAGGCCCGTCCTCAGGGATGAGAAGAAAGTCATTAGCTAAGAAATAAATACCTTCAGTAGGAACATTAGGTTGAGGTCACCATGAAAAAAGAAGAAATTGATCAGATGGAAGAAGCTTTTTTGAATGTTCTCCAAGAGTTACAAGGAGAGAAAGTCGGGGAGATAATAAAGCGACATAAAGA
>JALWQN010000022.1:0-1029 GCA_027083115.1 Desulfurococcales archaeon | reverse complement strand
GAGCTTAATCCATTACGCTTTCGGAGACATTAAGTATTTTGTCGTAGTTACGTCGGAGAATGGCAAAATTAATGGGTTGATTAAGGTTGTTGACTTAATTTATCTCTTGGTTGCTGGAGCGTCAAGGTATAGCACTTTCTCAGGGGTTTCTAGGATAGGCATCTTATGGAAGGAAATACCTATTGATGAGGCGCTGAAGTTAGTGGCTGAGGAAGTGATGAGGTGGGGACCTTCAATAGCTCATCCTGAAGATAGTGTTAGGCAATTACTTAAGCTGATGTGGGATAGTAGAGCTCATGCAGTGATAGTTATCGATAAGGAGGGCATGCCTATATCCGTGATTGATGAAGACACAATGTTCAGTATAGTTAGGAGAGAAATGAGTAAGGCCCTAAGGTTCAGACAAAGTCAGGCAAAAAGCACCTAACTTTTAGTTACCTTCTCTAATGGCTAGTGTTTCTTTCTTAACTGATTCAATATATTCTCAGCAACATCAAGCCTAACTTCCCCTCGCTTGATCATTTCTCTAACCACTAAGTCAACTTCTTCACCCTTAGCTCCTGCGGTAATAGCTAATTGCCTCGCATGAAGCTTCATGTGACCTTTCTGAATGCCTTCTGTGGCTAGGGCTTTAAGTGCCGCTAAATTCTGAGCTAGGCCCACGGCACCCATAACTTCAGAGAGCTCCTTAGCCGTTGAAACACCGAGTATCTTAAGAGAGATCTTAGCCACCGGGTTAACCTTAACAGCACCGCCCACAATACCTACAGCTATGGGCATTTCCAGATAGCCAACTAAATCTCCGTCCTTATCTTTCTCCCAAACACTTAGTGGAGAGTACTTACCTGTTCTTGCGGCATATGCGTGAGCGCCGGCCTCCAAAGCCCTAGTATCTTGTCCTGTAGCGATAGCAACAGCAATCACGCCATTCATTATCCCTTTATTATGTGTTGCTGCCCTGTAAGGATCAGCTGCGGCGAAGGCCCAAGCATAAACAATGCCCTCCACAACATCCTCACCACCAAGTAT
>JALWQN010000021.1 GCA_027083115.1 Desulfurococcales archaeon | reverse complement strand
GTATCTAAGTCATGAAGTAGATTATTTAAGGCTAATAAAGGTCCACTGAATTCGGTCATGGGCCCAGCAATAATTTCCTGTTCTGCCTCAGGTATGTTGAATGGCTGAGCCATTGCTTTGGCCTGAGTTGATACGGTCACCGCAATTAATGCGATAGCCATAACTCCAGCTGAATATGGGTTTGCCCATAACTTCCCTGAATTCAGGGAGGTCCAGAAGACTGAGTAAGGTTGTTGAATCCCGTAAAACTTCGTCACTAGAGCTGCTGGAGTTAAGATAGCCATGAAGTATGCTGGTTCACATAATGCATAAATGGAAAGCAACCTAGATACTCCTGCATTAGTGAACGGATTAGGTGTGGATAAGCCCATCACAATCATTGCTACAGGAACCCAAACACAGCAGAAATAACTGAGAGCTATAATATCGTAACTCCCTACAATCCTCACTGGGCTTAACGGAAGCATGAGCAGAACAGCAATTATTGCCCCAATACCTAAGAAAGCGAACGCTTTAGCTATTCCTAGGCTGGAGTATTTCTGCTTGATTTCCTCCTTAGCCATTATTAACTTAATGAAGTCGGCGAAGGGCTGCAGGATGCCTGCAGGCCCAACATATGAGGGCCCCATCCTTTTTTGTGCCCTAGCAACTAATTTCCTCACCCACCACTCGCTAAGTAAGGCCACAGCAGTAATGAACAGAAGACCCGGATATATTGTTGCCGCAAACACAAGCCATAAAGGAGTTAGGTCTGTCATATCAACCACCCCAAACAACATAAGCAATTACTGCTGCTAAAGCAATGACTAGTCCACCACATAACCATAAGGCCATGTAGGTGGCCCAATCGCTTAAGACACCGTTATGCATCTCATCCCTCAAGAAAGCATACATTTTTTTACCCCAGCCCTTAACGAAGCCCCAATAAAGCCCTGCAGAAGGAACATTAACCCTCGAAACTACTTCCTCGCCTTCACCCGATAGGTATGGCTCGGCTGACTCAATCCTAAGCCTGTATGACCTATTCTTGAGCAATGCGTAAAATAAAGCAAAAACTAGCGCAGTAAGCACCATAATGATGCTCATAACCAAGATCTCGGCCTGAGTTACCAGTACTAGCGTCCCACTCATCTTCGTCACCCCCAAGGACCTAAGGACTTAGCTGAGTTAATGAAGGTGGTTATGTAGTTACTAACCCCCGCAGGAGTCAGTGATGAAGAGATCACGCCCTGTAGTGCTGGAGTCAGTAAGTAAGAAACTAACCCTAAAGTTATGCAGGCTCCTGCAAGCACTAAAGCTACCCAAGTAGCTACACTAGCTTTACTTGCTTTAATACCTCTACTTAAGGGTCTGAACCATATCGAGTAAATTACTTTAGAGTAACCTAGTACCGAGATCGCTGAGATTGCCACAATTAATCCAGCAACTAAAGGCATTCCTGCGCTCATATATGCCTGGTATAGGAGGAACTTGCTGAAGAACCCTCCGAATGGAGGGACCCCCATTAACTGAAGGAAACCAATAAATACTGCTGCTGTAACAGCTGGATATTTCCTACCTATTCCTGCTAGGTCATCGAGCTTTCTTGAACCTCCAGCAGCAACAATAAATACGCCCACTCCAAGGAAGAGGAGGGCTTTACCTACGGCATGATTAATTATGTGGTATAGTGCACCAGTTAGTCCGGCAGTCACTGCTGCAGCAGGCACGTAACTTAAGCCTATCGCCACTCCAATAAATATTAACCCCACATGGCTTACTGTGCTGTAAGCCAGTAATCTCTTGACGTCCTCCTGGACAAGCATCATTAAGGCCCCAACCAGGCCCGAAGAAATACCTAACACCAAGAGAGCAACAAGAAACGAGTTCCTTATTCCTGGTGTTACGGCTAGGAACGAATCATTACCGAAGACTGTGTACATGAATCTTAATGTTGCGTAAGCACCAACATTAATAACTAGGCCTGAAAGTGCTGCAGAAACTGGTGTTGGTGCTTCAGGATGAGCGTCAGGTAACCAAAAATGATTGGGGAAGACAGCTGATTTGTATGTGAAGGTCCATAAAGCCAACGCTAAACCTATTGAGGCTGAGACAGGGATGGCCCCATATACTGAACCACTGAAAGGAGTTGATGCCAGGAACCTTGACTTCAACGCTAAGTCAGCTATATTTAGAGTTCCGAAGGAACCATAGAGGAAAACAAGAGCTATGAAGTATATTGTTG
>JALWQN010000020.1 GCA_027083115.1 Desulfurococcales archaeon | reverse complement strand
CTCCTCAAGCGGCTTAATGGGTATAGAAATAGCTAGAAACGCCTACTTCAGGGGTGCTGAAGTCACTTTAGTACATGGACCTCTTAAGTATCCCGTTCCTCACTATATAAGAACAATTCCGGTTGAGACAGTAGACGAAATGCTTAAGGAATGCCTTAAGGAAGTGAAGGAAGACTCTTACGATGTAGTCATTCTTGCTGCAGCACCATCAGACTTCAAATTCTCGAGGAGGATTGAAGGTAAGGTTCCATCCACCGAAAAAGTTGGGTTGCCTTCACTCATTCCGTCACCTAAAATATCTAAAGCCTTAAGAGAAGCGTTTAGAGGATTACTTGTTGGTTTTGCTGCGGAAGTAACCCACGGAAACATTAATGAACTAATATCGAAAGCTGAGGCAAAAATAAAGGAAAGAGGTTTTGACATCATAGTGGCTAACGATGTGTCTATAGAAGGGACAGGATTTGACTCTATCTATAATGAGGTAATAATAATAAGGCGTAATGGGAGCAAGGAACTTGTGAAGAAATCCATTAAGTCTTTCGTCGCCATGAGGGTACTGGATGCTGTACTCGAGGAGCTTAAGAAATGAAGGTTGTAGTGCCCCTGCACATTAGTGGTTTTTGGGTTCCTTACATTGAGCCAGACCCTATGCTGTCAGGATCTTTGGGTGTGGGAATTGCTTTAGAGCCTGGAGTCACTGGCATCATCGGAGGAAATAGGGGCATTGTCCTTAATGGCGAAAAGCTTCCATCACAAGAGGTAGAAGCAATTAGTAAATTAGTGGGTTATGAAATACCTTCATTAATAATTGATTCGCCAGCTGATCTAGGTTTGGGTTACGGCTTAAGTTCCGCGATCTCTTGGGTTATTTCGATATCCTCAATAGCTAAGAATCTCAACAAGAAGGTATTCAGTAGGGAACTACTTTATAGGGCCGGAAAAGTAGCACATACCATAGAGGTTCTGAATAAGACGGGCTTAGGTGATGTTATTGCTCAGTTCGTTGGTGAGGGGTTAGTTGTGAGGGTTAAGCCCGGACCTCCAGGTATTGGTAAAGCCTACAGCATTAAGCTAGATAATAGGGTTGCTATAGTTACGACATCATTAACCCAAATGAACACGCCAACGATGCTTGACCTTTTAGGCCCTAAATTAAGGGTGTGTGGCAGACTAGCCTATACTAAGTTCTTTAGGAATGAGTCATTATCGTCGTTCTTGGAGAGCGCAGAGTTCTTCAGTAAATGCAGTGGTATGGCTGAAGTCCTAAGTAAGGAAGTCAGCAGGGCTCTCAACTCATTTATAAAGGATGGTTGCTTATTGGGTTATTTCGTTAAGAAAGGTTTGTTAGTGTCCCTAGTGGAAAGTTCGTGTGTGCCCGAGATACTCTCTACCTTAAGTAAAAAAGGGTTAAGCGCGAAAGTATTTAGACCTTCGTCCAAGGGGGTTAGGGTGATTAAAGATTGACTAAGATCCCGAAAACACACCCCAGATACTTGTCCTTACTTCTTAGGGAGAAACTCATTGAGGGCTTTAGGGAAGGATATGTGGCTACAGCTGGGTTAATAGCTCATGGGAGAGGTGAATGCTTCGATTACTTAATTGGTGAGCAATCCACTGAACCAGCCCTGAAAGCATCTAAGGCAGCAGCCGCCGCTTTATTGCTGGCTGAGCGTCCAGTGATTTCAGTCAACGGTAATGTAGCTGCTTTAGCAGCTGATGAAGTTGTTAAGCTATCGAAGGTCTCTAATGCCAAAATAGAGGTTAATCTCTTTTACCGTACAGAAGAAAGAGCTAAGAAAATAGCTGAAGTGCTTAAGGCCGCAGGCGCTAAGCAAGTGTTAGGTGTTCATGATGCTGTAGAAACTATTCCTGAACTTGATAGCGATAGGAGGAGAGTTAGTCCTGAAGGCATACTTAAGGCGGATGTTGTGCTTGTAGCATTAGAGGATGGAGATAGGACTGAAGCCCTGAGGAAGTTGGGTAAGGTAGTGATAGCTATTGACTTAAATCCCCTCTCAAGAACCGCTAGGGCAGCCTCAATAACTGTGGTGGATAACGTTGTTAGAGCACTCCCAAACATAATTAAGTATGTTGAGGAACTAAGTAATCAGCCACGCAAAAAGATAGCTGAATTACTGAATAACTACAGTAATGAGGAGACCCTTAAGGATATCCTGAATCACATATTGGTGAGGCTAAATATGTTAATGAAGGAAAAAGTTTGCTTAGAGT
>JALWQN010000019.1 GCA_027083115.1 Desulfurococcales archaeon | reverse complement strand
TATTGGCTCATGAAGAGCAGGATGCTGAGGGCCTACAGGCACCTCCAAAAGCATAGGTATCTCGAGAGCTTTAGTTGCCTCAACAGTGTCGCCGTCAGCCATACTAGACACCTGAGTCCTTCCTTAATGGGAAAACGCCTCTCTCAACAAGGTCTTTAGGCACGAAGAAGGGCCTCCTCAAGTATTTGTTGCCAATGAACTTTACTCCCAGAAGGTCGTAGGTTTCGCACTCTCCCGAGAACGCCGCCTCCGTTACGGGCAGGAGCGAATTGATTTCGGGCTTATTTCTGTCGATATAGGTTCTGAGGACAACGTATTTGTCCTCACTAAATACGTTAACAAAGTAATCAATCCTTATTTTTCCTTTATCCTTTAGATCGGTTCCCTCAATAGTGGATAAATAGAGGTTGAGCTCGCCATAATGCTCAATTAGTGCCTTAAATGCCTTAACGAGTTTTTCAGGAGCTACTTCAGCAACAGTCCTACCTGGCCTCATCTCGTAAGACTTCAGCACGTAATCCTTTATTGGTTCAAGAACTTGTGGAAGCTCTTTGCTCAATTCCCTCACCTCCGGCCTTCTTAAGTAGCTTAATTATGGCATCCAGAATGGCTTCAGGTCTGGGAGGGCATCCAGGCACGTATATATCTACAGGAATTACCTTGTCTGCTCCCCCAACAACAGAATAAGATTTGGCGAAGACGCCTCCTGAATTAGCGCATGCACCAACAGCAATAACATATTTAGGGTTAGGCATTTGGTCATATAGTCTCTTAAGCCTTTCGGCAGCTTTCTTTGTTACTGCTCCGGTAACCACAAGAATATCTCCATGTCTTATCGAGGGAGAAAGCTTAACTCCAAACCTTTCGGGGTCGTAAAGAGGTGTGAGAGCAGCTAAGACCTCAATATCGCATCCATTGCAAGCTCCAGTATTAAAGTGGACGAGCCAAGGCGAATACCTCACTATCTTAACTCTGTTCATATAAGTATAAACCACCTCCTCTATGCTTAAATTTTGTTTACTGTATAAAAATGTGCTTTTACATTTTAAAATTTATTTTAGACAAGTCTAAAAAGCCTGAGGAAGCCTTAAGTCAATCATTTTCCGGGATAGTGATTCCTTAAGTAATTAGCCATCAACTTAATGACTTCATTAATTCCTGCCTTAAATCCCTCCTCATCAGTGAGCACCTTACTCATTGCATCATCTATTTTTTCCTTTATATTAAGGAGTTCCTTATCTGCCAATCCTTCCTCCTCCTCCAAAAACTCAATGATTCTTTTAGCTCCCTCAAGCAAACGCATCGGCCCATAAATCACTGGTTCATTAGGTAGGATGTTAGCACTTGATATTAAGTAAGCTATGGTCTCGATCAATCTGTCTTTCGGTCTTTCCCTCACATCAGTACTTCTCATAATGAACCACCTCTTCTAACGACCTTCTTTTAAGTGGTAATGGAGATTCAGCTGAGTAACCTAAGATAGGTATTAGGAAGGCTTAATATTTTCAGGCATTTCCAGAAGTTCCTTAACTCCTTCCTCACTGGAAAAAAGAACAGTGTATGAATCCATACCAAGAAATGTGGTTTAGGCACCATGTTTTGAGCAACCACCTTTGAATCTATTAAAGTTGCCTTATAACCTTAAGGTTCTCTCAGTTCTTTCCTTATTCACGTCTAAGAAAACAATGTACTTAGGTTGCTAAAGATGTCCAGAAAGAGTGCTTTAATTTTGCTATTGAGCTTATCACCAATAACCAGAGCTCATAAGGTTGGATATTGCAGCCTACCCGGAATTATTATAAAGTTAGTATATGGCACCTAATAAAGAATTTGAAGTAGTTCGTGAAATATTAAACGTGATTTAAATGACGTGTGAACTTAAGTCAAGGATTAAGGGTGCTGTCCTAAATATGTTTAGCTTTAATATGGGGGTTAAGGAAGGGGAAAAAGTACTTGTAATTACTGATTACCCGGAAAGAAAGGATTGGGAGATTCTTAAGACCGAGTTACTTAATGAAGTTACTTCGAGATCTGTTTTGGCTAAAGCAGTTTATGAAATAGGGGTTGAGGAACTTAATGATGTGAGCTTCTCTATCGGTGCTTACCCGCTCACAGGGGTTCATGGTGCTGAACCCCCCGAATATGTTGCAGACCTAATGAAGAAGGCTGATGTAGTTATTGCAATAACTACCTATTCGCTTTCCCATACAAATGCAAGAGAGAAAGCAACTAAGGT
>JALWQN010000018.1 GCA_027083115.1 Desulfurococcales archaeon | reverse complement strand
GAAAAAATACTTCCTAAACTTAAGTCAGAAACGATAGCCTCGATAGTTAAGAAAGGAACTAGGCTTGATGGTAGAGGATTGGAGGACTTTAGGTCCTTCAAGATAATACCTAATTACCTACCTAAAGCCCAAGGCTCAGCCCTTGTGAAGCTGGGAAGCACTCAGGTCCTCGTTGGAGTTAAATTAGAAGTTGGAACCCCGTACTCTGATGCTCCTGATGAGGGCGTAATTATTGTATCTGCTGAGTTTGTTCCTATGGCATCACCAGTTTTTGAGCCGGGCCCTCCTGACGAGAATGCAATAGAACTGGCGAGAGTGGTTGATAGATCAATCAGGGAGACTCACGCGATCGACTTAAAGAAGCTCGCGATTATTCCCGGAAAGAAGGTCTGGACGATATGGATAGATATTTACGTCTTAGATCATGATGGGAACCTGATGGATGCATCCTCAATAGCTACCTTAGCTGCTTTAATGACTACTAAGGTACCCAAAGCAGTAGTTACTGAGGAAGGGGAAGTAATAGTAGATAAAGAAAGTTATGAGATGAACCTTCCTTTAACGAAGAAGGTTGTGACGGTTACTCTGGGTAAGATAGACAATGTCCTGCTTGTTGACCCAGATTACGAGGAGGAAGCAGTTCTGAACGCTAAAATAACTATTGCAGTTACTGATGATGGGTTAATAGCAGGAATCCAGAAGGCAGGTCAGTCATCAATAACTAAGGAAGAAGCTCTGAGGGCAGCAGAGATCTCTCTACGGAAAGGAAACGAAATAATAAATAAGGTGGTTGAGGAAGTTAGTGAAGTTAAAGAATTGATTAAGCCTGAAGAGAAGGAAGAGAGCGAGGAGCCGGAGGAATCAAAGAATACTGCTGAAGCTACTAAGGAAGGCAGAGAAGATGAACTTGAGAAGGAAGACGAGGCAAGTGATGAAGCAACTAAGGGTAAAGAAGGAATTGATTAACATAGGTAAGCTTAAAACCAGTTAAGTAAGTAAAAGATTAAGGTGTGAGGCATGGTTAGGAGGACTAGAATGGTGGGTATCTCTGGAAGGTTCGGCCCTAGGTATGGGTCTACATTAAGGAAGAAATGGAAGAAGGTTATGGAGAGAAGATATGCCGTTTTTGAATGTCCTCACTGTGGTTCTAAGGTAGTCATGAAGAGGGTTGCTGTAGGAATATGGAAGTGCCCTAAGTGCGGTGCAGTATTTGCAGGAGGGGCTTACCAACCCATAACTGCTTTAGGTAAGTAAATCCAGTTAAAATGGCTACTGGAATGAGGGTTTTATTAACTACATCGAGAGAGCCCTCCAGACGAACAAGATCTTTTCTTAATGATCTGGTTGCTTCGTTACCTCACTCAATAAGGTACACGAGAGGAAAAGCTACACTAGAAGACCTTTATTTATTGGCTAAGAGAAAAGGAGCTTACGGAGTTGTGATAGTTTTTCAAAAGAAAGCTAATCCATCAGCCCTCTCTTACTACAGCGTTGATGCAGAAGGACTGCTTAAGAAGTACTTACTTAAGTTATCTGGTGTCTCGCTCCTTAGGGAAATAAGGGGATCACAAAAACCACTAAACCTTAAGAAACTAATAATAAGCATCGATAAGGTTTCTGAAGGTTTTCCTCAGGAAGTTGCTGGGACACTAATAGAGGTCTTTAGGCCTCAAGTCGTTACTGGAGTAAATAAGGACTTGCTTGAGGACTCCATTGAGTTGGTTGTTGGTGAAGGAAAGGAGCTGCTTGTGAGCTTCATATGTACGTCAACAGGTAGAGTATGTGGCCCTCAATTCAGGGTTTCGAAGGTAATTAAGTATGACCGCAAGACAGAGTGGATTCAAGGTTAAAGCAATTATTGAATTAGAGTTTAATGATGATGCATTAAGTAAGGCAGTGAAGAAGGCACTGGATCCTGAAGCAAGGCTAGAGTTAAGGGGCGTCAAAGCTGATCTATTTACTCACGGTAGGAAAACTAAGTTAATTATTGAGGCAAAAGAACCATCATCCTTTAGGGCAACCTTAAACGCATTATTGAGGTTAGTCTCTACCTTACTTAAGGTCATTCAGGATCTCAAGGCCTTAAGGAGCTTTAGCAATATTTAAATCTTAACTCGCTAAAGAGTTAAGGTGTTTAGTATGGCGCAGAAAATCCCGCCAGAACTTGAGCAGAAGCTCATTAAGTACCAGCAAATAGAATCTCAGCTAGCGGCAGTACTTACCGAAAAGTCAACCGTAATGTCTG
>JALWQN010000017.1:8467-9079 GCA_027083115.1 Desulfurococcales archaeon | reverse complement strand
GAACAATAGCAGCTATGTATGGGATTAGGGTATGAGTTAGGAGATGCCGTGAGGGCTGGCGTACTCATCCATGGGTTAGCTGGTGACCTAGCAGCCCGTGACTTAGGTAAGGACGGAGTAACGGCTACAGACGTACTTAACTACTTGCCTAACGCAGTTAAGTTATGGCGTGAAAGCAGAGATGAGGTTCTTAAGGACTACTTACCTAAGCTCATATAAGACCCCAACCAACTAGCTTCATTAATGTTAGTTTCTCAATAACTTCTTTTTAATCCTTACCCGCCATTATAAGTGAGTGTAATGCATGAGGGCTTCATTAATTGCCTTAGTTTTCGTAGCCATAATTGTTGCTGCCTTCCTTGGTTATTACATGAGTCCTCAAGGCAGTTACGCAACAAAAACATTGACAACTACCTACACAAAAACTAAGGTGCTGATTAAGAACGTAACAACTACCTTAACCTACACAACAACCTACACTAAACTACTAACTAAGACACTAAAGGAAAACGTAACGTCAGCAACTACAGAAACCACCACCTACACGAAAACAGTTCTGGAAACCTCCACAAAGACTGAAGGAATGACCTCAACGGTCACTAAGTACGTTAC
>JALWQN010000017.1:0-8457 GCA_027083115.1 Desulfurococcales archaeon | reverse complement strand
CAACTACAACAACCAAAACAGTTGTTAAGGCAGTAATCATTAATCCTTCAACAACCCAAGTCAGTCCGCAATGCAGTGACTTCAGCAGGTATGTCCTGACCGCAGGAGATGTTGCTTGCGCACTATCCCAGTCAGGGATCCTTAGAAACTTATCTAAGGCATTAATGGTTGATGACGATCCCAACTTAACTGCAGTAAGGATTGCTGAGTGGGTAGCTAACAACATAAAGTACAGGACTGATGAATCAGCTTTTAAGGTACCTAATTACGTTCAGAAACCTACTGAAACACTGAAAAATAGGTTCGGTGATTGTGAGGACCTCTCACTCCTTGAGGCATCGCTTCTCTTCGGAACCGGCCTCTACGATAGGATCGTTGTTGCAGACATAAGCTACTCCAACATTAAGGTAGGGCATGTTGAGGCGGGATACGTGCTCGGAGGTACTTACTTCCTAGTTCCATGGGTAAACCAGACCTACCCCATGAATCTCTTAACAGATTACTATGGCTATAGCGAGCTCGCAGGCGCCCACATAAATAACGTAACCCTATATGTGGGTGAGGTAAACACCACAGGAAAAGTTAAGGTCTCGGAAGTTAAGTTAAGTAACTCAGCAATGAGCTACGTTTACCCTCCACCCATAAGTGCTGAGGACCTTAATTACCTGGGAGGAAGCATAAACAATTACTTATTGAGTGAAGGGTACAACTCAAACAACTACCCGAAATACTTGGATGGTTTATGGAGTTACTTAAGCAATTACTTACCTAATCAGGAACC
The DNA here is from genome assembly GCA_027083115.1 of Desulfurococcales archaeon. Taxonomy (GTDB): domain Archaea; phylum Thermoproteota; class Thermoprotei_A; order Sulfolobales; family NBVN01; genus S013-73. Next base: position 7,676 of record JALWQN010000017.1, on the reverse strand, counting down.
ACCCCTTAAGCCGCCCATAGCTTACTTCGAGTACGTTATCCCAATAGATTGGTACAGCAATAAATCGCCTGAATGGATTGCTTGGAGAATTAATCTTGTCCTTAATGAGTCTTGGGGAAGCATCCAGTCTGGAATACTGCCTACATATAAAGGCTGCCTTCACGCTTACTTGAAGGAAGGCAACGTATTTCTGGAGCAAGTTAAGTTCAGGCCCGACGGAACCACGGTGCTAGTTAAGGAGCTGACTCCATCACTAATTCTTGTCATTCTTGAGCCACAGGCTTGCGGGGTTCCTGAAGTAAGTGCAGAATTAGGTGATGAATTCATCATTAATGTGAACTCGACATCACCAGATATTTCTGTGTTATTCTATAGCGGATCACCGCAGCCAGTCTTAGGTGTTGTTAAGAAGGGCTACGTGCTTCAGGGAGTTCCCTACATCACAGCAGATTATTGGGGCGTTGTTGATGGGGAGACAGTAATTAAGTTCAGTAGGGCAGCTGTCCAAAACAAGTTGAGTCCAGGCACCTACGAACTCATTGTTTGGTGGAACAATAAGATAGCTTATGTAAGGATTTTTAATTTGAGCTAACTCCATAAGCACTTAATAGATTTATTCACTTAAACCACTACGTATTTCGGCGTCATTAATGGGTAAGGCCTCACTAACAGGCTGCCTATTAAGGAACAACAAGCACTTAATGGGTAAGTCATCGATACACGGTAAGCTTCGAGTGCTCAGGAAGTGCTGAACTAACCCAGTACAGTAACGTGATTAACGTAGTTAGGGAGGCCGTTGAACTCCTGAATAACTTCATCACAACTAAATTAAGGTTAGTTGATGAGCCCTACTGGGAGTTCTCAGGAAGGCGATTCAATCTCTACTCCTACGAACTTGTTGGTGAGGGCGGCGTTAATGTGGGGACGTTAAGGGTTATTGAGCTCTCCACACACCTACTTAACGTTTCTGGAGGCCTATACTCACAAACAATAAGTCAGCTTAAGGATGAGGCTAGGGAAGAGCTTCATGCTTCAGGAAAGTATTCTGAAGGAAAAGTGATGGATATAACCTTCAATAAGGAGATTTGGGGTGAGAGCTACAGCCCAACACAGAAAATGATACCTCAGCTAATTCCTTATAGGGCCGAACCAGGAGGATTAACCCTTAATGCCCTAGATCACATAGTGATTAGGTCTGACGAAGGACTGGAGAGCAGATTAAGTGTTGATGATTTAATCAGGAGTTCTTATGACTTGGATGACAAACTCTTCCACTGCGTTACTGGTTGGAGTGTTAAATTAGGTGGTATTAAGGGGTTAAGGCTTAAAGAAGCTCTAAGAATGGCCGGATCAGACATTAATGACAGGTGGTTAGGTTTATTAAGCCTTGATGGTTATTCAACGGTAATTCCTGCTGAGGAGGCTTTGAATAATAAGGCTTACCTAGTTACTCACTTAGGGGGTAATCCCCTCAAGCTAGAACATGGCTACCCAATAAGAGTAGTTCTACCTGGGCTCTTCGGTTGGAAATCAATTAAGTGGTTGGCTGAAGTAATTGCCCTAAGAAATTATGAGGATTGTTACTGGGAGACGCTATCCTACCATGAGAGGGGTTTGGTCAGTGCTGAAGAGAGGTTCAAGATACGCAACCCTGAAGTAAGGGCTGAGGACTTTATCACCAAGGAAGCAAGAATGCCCAAACCAAAGTTAGTAAGGCCCTAATCTCTAGGCCGCTAGTTAGGAGGCTTAGAGCAAGGAGTAAGGAATTAAGGATTAGTGCGGCAGCAATTAGATGAGCCTCGCATTAGTTTCTTAAGTAAGTACGGGATCAGGCCCTCCTTAACTTTTTTCTTGCTCCTGAAGTACTCCTTGATAACATCACATACCTTACTAGCGCATAACTTAGTTACTTGGGTCAGTCCTAACTCCCTAGATAGTTCTCCTGAGGGAGCTAATGCATCTACAATACCCTTAAATAGGGTAGGAGGTAATGGGGTTAGTGATTTCCTGATTTTCTGCTTTAAGACCTCAGCAACTACTAAATCAGTGACTCCTTGAGGGGTTGCTGAAGGGGGCGTTAAGATACATAGGTAGAGTGAGTTGCTTTCTGAATCTAAGGAAATTGTTCTTGGTTCCCGAAGGTTTGGTGCGTAGGTTAGGCCAGCATAAATATCTACTGATGGCTTAACACCTAAATCCGTCTTAATGAAGTCCAGCAACCGATTCTGAATCCTTGAGTAAGTTATTGACGTCACTCTAGCTAGTGACTTTAGGCTAGCTTCAGCACTTAACCACCCGTACACAGGCACCTCATTAAGTATTTGTGTGGCTGGCTTAAGGCACTCGCTACTGCACTCATTAAGCCCTAAGCACCTGAATACCTTAAGCCAGCACCCTCTTAACTCTAGTAATAATCCTGCGTGAAGCAAAGCTGACTCATTACTTACGTAGGGAGTCACTGATTGATTAAGGTATAGCTCCCTACACCAGCAGAGGTTATTGATTGCCTTACTCACAAATAAATATAGCCCCATAACCTTCACTTACCCATAATTACTTTAGTTTAAGTAATTATTAACTACCTTACCTTAAAGACTTCTTAAGGCTTAAATCGATAACTACGCTGTACTTACTCCTTAATTCCTTCAGGATCTCCTCACCATTAATGGATGTGTATAACCGGCCTTCCTTAACCCTAATTAACTTACTCATTATCTCCTTAGTGAGCGAGTAGGACTCCCAACATAAGTTATCCGTTGCTGTAAGCATCCTGAAGTAATCCCTTAACCTAGAGAGCTTGACCTTCGTGAATCCGTAGTACTTTAGGACTTCAGGAAGGACTGCTAAGGCACCAACCAAGAGACCTATTGCGGAAGCTAATGGCTTACTTACTATGTTCGGTAAGGCAAAACCAATTATTTGGTCAACAATGCTGGCGATCAGTGCGAAAGCAAGGAATAGCGCTAAGAGATTAACCCTTCTTGTTGCGAAGGACTTGAGGCAGGTAATGGCTAAGTTATCCAAGCAGTAGGGGTCTGACTGAGTCACCCTTAACCTGAACTTAAGGCTCCTTAAGCTCTTTGACGGAGAGCACGCGCAAACATTAGCTAGTCTTGAGGTGTCTTTCCTTACCCTAACCCTTTCCGTAATGCTTAACGCAATAACCAAGTTCTGAACTCCCCTAAGCAACTGATTCCTGTACTTCAGGTATTCGTTGCTGAAGGCTCAACCCTCAATAATGTTACGCAGACCTAATAATTAAGGAATACTCTTAAATCACCTAAACACTAAGGAACTCCGGTTAAGGAAATTGCTGAGAGAGAGATTAAGGGCTCAGGAATTCAGGAGATTAATAAACTCAATAAGTGGGAGAGGATACGGCTCATACAAGAGGTTATTAGGTAAGGAGGTTGTTTTTAGGGGATTCAGCCTTAAGTTAACTCACGTTCAGGGAGACCCTCACGCACCACCATCATATGCTGAAGCACTAATAACTAAATCAGGTCTCGCCCCATTAACTCAGTTCATGAAGGATGATTCAATAACCCCATTAACTGATTACTTAAGTAGGGATCTCCACAAGGTCCTGAGGAAATTAAGCAGGAGGTGCGGGGAAGGAAACAGCTGCTACTTAGGCATACCTAAGCCATCACCAAGAATACTTAGGAGGTCATCGGTTGAGTTAGGGAGGGACCACCTAATACTTAGGTTCTTCGTTGGCTTACCCTCCCAGGGAAGGAGGGTCTCAGGTAGGGAAGCAGTGAAGCTACTTACTGAAGTAATACCTGAAGGCATTGAGTCACTAATTAAATCATCACTTAAGGAAATAAACAGGATTAAGGAACACATAAGGAACTTCAGGCTTCAGGAAGGAATTAGGTCTTGGTTAGTTAGGAACAAGTACTTCTTCTTCATTGGTGATGGCTCAATACTTCCTAGGAGAGCTAGCTTCAGCGAGGAACCACTTCCTAACGCAGTAAGGTTTGCCTCCCCAAAAACACTTAAGGTTGAAGTGTGTGTGGATGGAGCCGGCTGCGTTGAGGGCTTAGGCATTAGGGACGGAGTAACAGTAATTACTGGTGGTGCTTACCATGGAAAAACAACATTGCTTGAGGGAATCATTGACGGAATATACGATCACGTATCAGGTGATGGGAGGGAGCACGTTATTTCGGCACCAGACACATACTTGGTTAGGGCTGAGGACGGTAGGGTAGTCGCTCACGTAGATATATCCTCATTAATGAGGGACTTGCCTGACGGGACATCAACTAAGGACTTCAGCACCCTTGACGCCAGCGGATCGACAAGCATGGCCGCATCAATAATGGAGCTGATTGAGTTAGGGGTTAAGCACTTAGTTCTTGATGAGGACATAAGCGCCACTAATCTCCTCTACAAGGATGACGTTATGAAGGACCTACTTAAGGAGGACCCAATAATTACCCTCGATAGCGTGGTTAAGCCCATGAATAGGGTTTTGGGCATATCCACGGCTGCAGTAGTTAGTGCTTCATCATCCTTCCTTAAGTGCTCCGACACCATAATCCTTATGCGTAATTACCTACCCCAACACCTCAATGGAGGCATGGAGTTAGGTGTATGCAGGGAGTCAGAGGTTAAGGAGCCTCAGGAGAGGGCCTATGAAGGCATAAGCAACCTAAAGAAGGTTAAGGCGTCAGGAATGAAGATTACTGCTGAGTACTTCGACGGAATCAGATTTGAGGTCTACTTAAGCAGAAACCCAAGGATTGTTGAGTCAGGCCAAGCCAAACTAATAGCTAAAGCAATATCTAAGCTATCAGGCATCAAGCAGCCAGTGAGAATGGCTGAGTTAATTGATGAATTAAGGAATGAATTAATGAGTAAGGGATTCAAAGCCCTCTATAGAGGTATTGATGTCCCCCCAGACCTAACTTGGGTTGACCCTCTAGACATTGCTTGGGTAATCAATAGATTACGCAACGCAATAATTAAACAAACCCTAAATCCTTCAGTAAGCAATCAATGAATTAGGTGAATATCTTGGGTGATGGAGGGACATGTAATTTAGGGAAGCTTGACAGCACGCTAGGGAGTAAGGAAGTCCTTGTAATTGGTCATAAATCACCAGACACTGACGCAGTAGTTTCTGCAATAGCTTTCACTCATATACTTAGAGAGGCTGGAATTAAGGCCAGGCCCGCAGTGGCTGGTGCTCTCCAACCAGAAACAAGGGTCGTCCTAGAGAAGGTTGGTTTAAGCACTCCTGAGTTTGTTGAGGATGTTAGGGTAAGAGCTAAGGATGTGATGAGGGTTGGCTCATTAACCGTTAGGGTGAGTGAGCCTGTTAAGTTAGCTGTTGACTTGATGGTGAAGAACTCTTTAACGGCGATACCTCTAATAGATGATTCATTAAGGGTTCACGGATTGTTCACGATAGATTCCTTCGCAAGGTACTTCCTTAAGGAGCTCGCCTCAATGAGGTTAAGCCTTGAGTCAGTCCCCTTAAGGAACTTCCTTAAGGTTTCGGGAAGTAAACTGATAGCTGGTTCCGACGAAGGGATTCTTGAAGGGAGAGTGTATGTGGGCGCTTGGGGAAAGGGTTCTGAAGAAGCAAGAGTTGATGAGGTTAGGGGTCAGATCCTTGTTGTTGGCGATAGGGAAGAGGTTCAGTTATGGGGTATTGACTCAGGCGTTTCAACAATCATAGTTACTGGCGGTCATGGAATAAAGCCTAAACTCCTAGAAAAAGCTAGGGAGTCTAGAGTCACGGTCATCTCTTCACCTCACGATACGTATAGCTCCTTAAAGCTCCTTGAGTTAAGTCAGCCTGTAGAGTGGTTCGCCACTGACGCGTTAAGAGTTCTTGAGTCATCACTACTTAATGATGTGAGAGATGAGCTGGTTAGGGCAGGCATGAGGGCTGCAGTAGTTATTGACGAGTTAGGTAGGTTTAGAGGATTAATTAGTAGAGCCGAGCTAGTTGGTGTTAAGGGAAGACCGATAGCTCTAGTGGATCATAACGAATTCAGTCAGGCGGTTGAGGGGGTTGAGGAAGCTCAGGTTGTTGCTGTAGTAGACCACCATAGGGTGGGAGGTGATGTCGAGTCAATAACGCCTATATTATTTAGGGTTGAGCCCCTGGGCTCAACAAACACTATACTGTGGAGGATGATTAAGGAATGCGGTACTGAATTACCTCCTAAAATAGCTGAAGCAATGCTTTATGCGATATTATCTGATACTCTCCTCCTAAAGAGCCCAACGACGACACCAATAGATAAGGAAGCGGTTAGGGAACTAAGTGAGGCTGCTGGAGTAAGTATTGATGAGGTGATAAAGTTCATGAGGATAGCTATGGCGGCTAACGAACCAACAGACCCTGAAGACATAGTTAGGAGGGACCTGAAAGTATTCGATGTTAAAGGAGTAAAGTTTGGCATTGCTCAAGTACTGACTACTAGGCCCGAGAACTACCTCCAAATAAATAATAAAATAAAGCAAGCAATGATGGAAGTTATTAAGGAGAAGAAGCTTAAGTTCCTCGCATTAATGATTACTGACTCAATAGACAGCAAAACCTACCTAATCATTGAGGGAGACAAAACAATAATGCAGAAGGCACTAAAAACAGACCTAACGGGAAAGCCCTACGCAGAACTGAAGGGGATAACATCAAGAAAAAGCCAACTCCTCCCCAAAATCCTAAACCAAATAACATAAACAAATAAACACACAAAAACAAACCAAATAATGGGCCCGTGGCCTAGCCAGGATATGGCGCCGGCCTCCGGAGCCGGAGACCCCGGGTTCAAATCCCGGCGGGCCCGCCACATATAAATCCAGTCATTATCTCGGGAATAATTTTATGAGTGCTCCCCAGTGTTTCAGCTTTTTTGAGTAGGCCGAGGGTGCAGGAACAATTAGAAACGTTTATGAATGTGTTAGACAAATCCGTGGTTCCTTAAAAGATGCTTCAAGATAGTGTAACCATGCAATTACGTGAAATTTGGGCAAAATATAGTAAGTTAGAAGAAACTAGCTAAGAACGATGAGTTACGAGAGAAGTAATAACAGCCATGGAAAGAAGAACATGCCTTTACTTTATATTTTTATTAGTGCTGCTCTGGCATATTAGCGGTTTTATGAAACCACTGCCGGCTGTCCTCCAAACGGCTTATAATTTCTTATCACTTCGTAGAGTTTAAACCCTCTTTCTCTATAGAATCCCGTGGTTTTCTTATAGGGCTCATAGTCTTCTCCCCCATAAGTTTTAACGGTAAGAATCGATTTATCAATCCTGCATACGTATCTCTCGGCTTCAACCATAAGTAGTGAACCAAGCCCCCTTCCATGAAAACCTCTTTCCACAGCTAACCAAGCGATCTCGACACAGCACTCCCGCCCTTCAAGCAGTATAAACCCCCTAACAACACCATCGGCTTCAACAACAAAACCCGGCAGTCTCCTACTCTCCTCTATAATCGTATTGATAGCGTTAGGAGTAAACCACTCTGGAAGACCCTCCACAATATTAATTATCTTGCCTATATCGCTGCTTGCTTTCTCCCTAACACCCACTCTCCTCAATAATTCCCACCTCTATCGTAGTTAAATAATCGTCCTTTCATTCTTCATCACCATCTGACTCAAGATAACGGTTTTCGGCTCCAGCCACTTAATATTCCGGCATC
>JALWQN010000016.1 GCA_027083115.1 Desulfurococcales archaeon | reverse complement strand
CAAATAGATGGAGACTAGCTTCGGAAGCCAGTTTTTCAAAATTGCTTGAGGGCCTAAGCAAATCAGCTTCTTAAGTCGTCAGTTCACTATGAAGTCAGGTATGTTAAGCATTATTATAATGCCATGTATGAATGCTTAGGGAGACTCAGGTTAAGGATAACCCCAATCAATTACTTTAAGGCATTTATGAAGGTAAAGAATTCCCAAGGGTTGGAGCTACCTCTCACTGGAGGAAGGCATCAGAATAGAAATGAGCCTTAAGAGATAAAGCACTTTAAGTCAAGAAAAGCGCAAGGAAGCAATTAATAAATGTTGTCATTAAAAAGAAAACTAAGCATTAGGTGATGGGATTAGTGAACGACCCGACATTAATTAAGTACCGCAACTTACTTGAGGCTGGTGATATTGAGGCCAAGAAGCTTGCCCTAATGGAGTCAGACCCACACATTGCTGTTAAGAAGGTACTACGCCTAAAAGGCAGGGAACTACTCGTTTTCAATGAGTCATTCAAAATCATGGGTAAGGTCTATGTGATCTCGGTAGGTAAGGCAGCATGCTCTATGGCTAAGGCGGCGGAGGAAGTGCTCGGTGACCTCATTGCTGATGGTATTGTAGTAACTAAGTATGGTTATGGTGAGGAACTCCGTAAGCTTAAGGTTATTGAGGCCGGTCACCCACTACCTGACGAGAACTCTGTTAAGGCTGCTAAAGCAGGTTTACGCATAGCTGACTTCGTAGGACCTAAAGACACATTAATATTTCTTGTTTCTGGAGGCGGGTCAGCGGTATTTGCTTTACCGGAGGAAGGAATAAGCCTAAGGGATAAGGTTAAGACAACAGAGCTCCTGCTTAAGTGTGGTGCGAGGGTTCAGGAAATTAATGCTGTGAGGAAACACATATCTAGGGTTAAGGGAGGGAAGCTAGCTAAACACGTTAAGGGAAACTTAATAGGTTTAATAATTTCTGATGTGGTTAGGGACCCCCCAGATGCTATAGCTTCATGACCTACAGTTAAAGACTCAACGACTTTCAGGGATGCCTATAGAGTGCTAAGGAACTACAGCATCATTAATGATGTGCCTGAATCCGTAAGGAAGTACATTGAGACAGGATTAAGGAATGAGGTTGAGGAAACCCTAAAGAAGGATCTCCCTAATGTCCACAACTTCATGATTGGCAGCGGAGCCCAAGCCTGTGAGGCTGCTGCTGAGGAAGCCTTTAACCTAGGACTTAAGCCACATATCCTAACAACGACTTTAGAGGGTGAGGCAAAGGATGCCGGAATAGTGATCGCTTCAGTCATGGAGGAAGTGAGGAGAAGGGGCCGACCTTTCGAATCACCTACAGCAATGATTGCTTGTGGTGAAACAACAGTGACGATACGTGGTGAGTCAAGGTTAGGCGGCCCGAACCAGGAGCTAGCGCTTTCAGCATCAAGGAAGCTGAAGGGCTTACGTGGTGTTGCTTTATTGGCTGTAGATACTGACGGGACAGACGGACCCACCGATGCTGCGGGAGGGGTGGTCGACAGCTATAGTGCTGAAGTGCTTGAGGAGAAGGGCTTAGATATCGATTACTTCCTTCAAAATCATGATTCGTACGAGGCACTAAGGAAAGCCAATGCACTCCTAATTACTGGCCCCACCAGAACGAACGTTAATTCCTTAGTGGTGGCTGTTATATTGAAGCATGAGCCTGTGGATATGGTTAGGCATTACCCCTCAAGTCTCTATCTGCATGAGGGCAGTCTCGTAAAACCTGCGGGATCTCTCAAGCAAACTCTTCAATCCTCAATCAACTCACCTTGAGTTAATTATTAACACTAACTAATTATTGAAACTCAACTTATAATTCATACTAGATAATTATTTCTTCAGAACAATAAACGACCTGGTTTGAGGAAACATGTGGCTGAGCTTAGTAGGAACGCTAATTACGTTAGCCATAGGTCTCTTGGCCGGCACCGTGACGGGATTAGCTGGTGCTAGTGGGGTGATTATTGTTGTTCCTCTCCTCACTATTCTATTGGATTTCTCAGTTCACCAATCAATAGGGACGAGCCTCTTGGTGGATGTTATTGCATCTTCTGGGGCCCTCATAATTTACCGTAGGTACGGTAATGTAGAGTTAATGGGTGTTTGGATGGCTATAAGTTCCGTCTTAGGTGCTCAGTTAGGTGCTATGTTCTCGGCATACACTCCTGAATGGGGTCTTGGATGGGGATTCGGGATCTTTCTCTTGTTTACAGGTTTAGG
>JALWQN010000015.1 GCA_027083115.1 Desulfurococcales archaeon | reverse complement strand
GTAAAGGAATAGTTGCCTTAAATGAAGGAAATTATGATGCAGTAATTTCATTCAAGAAAGCTGTTCAGGAAATAAAGGAAAATCTGCACAGGATTTCCAAGGGAATATATCTTCATCAGTTACCCGAGTGGATAAATGAGTTAAAGCGAAGAGGTATGGTTGAAGTAGAGGTTAGGAAGGAAGTGATTATTGAGGCAACTCCTAAATTAATTCGGAAGCTTAAGGAAGGGAAAATTAAGGAAGCTAAAGTAATCACTAAAATAACGCCTGAAGTCATAGCTAGTGGTGGTTGGGAAAATGCAGTCATCAAAGAATTTGACCTAACCATTGACGTGCCGTTCAAAAAACCTAAGAGAATTCACCCCTACATACAGTTCCTTAGTTATGTCCGTGAAGTGCTTACTGGTTTAGGTTTTAAGGAGGTTAAAGGACCTCACATAGAGCTTGCTTTATGGAATTTTGATCTTCTGTTTGTGCCTCAGTATCATCCCTCGAGAAGAGAGACAGATGTCTTTTACCTTAAGAACGACCTGGGAGTGAAGGAGGACAAACAATTGATTCGGAAAGTAAAAGAAATCCATGAGTCAGTACTCAAGTATGGGTGGAGACCAGAAGAAGCGCTAAAGTTTGTGCTAAGAACACACACAACTCCAGTATCTTTAAGGACAATAAATGAGTTGGGGGATGGCGAATACCGAGCTTTCTCTTTAGACAGAGTGTTTAGGCCTGATACTCCAGACCAAACCCATTTGATGGAGTTCCATCAGTTAGAAGGAATAATTGTGGGGAAAAAAATAACTTTCAGTAACCTTCTAGGTTTCTTTAAAGAGTTTGCAGAAAGGCTTGATTTAGGAGAAGTCAGGTTCAGGCCTGCTTATTTTCCCTTCACTGAACCAAGCGTTGAGGGATACATAAGGCACCCAAGGCTAGGGTGGATTGAGGTTTTTCCTGGAGGTATGTTCCGTAAAGAAGTTCTAAGGCCGTTAGGTTTAAGCGAAGAATATAGAGTTGCTGCGTGGGGAATAGGGATTGATAGAATAGCTATGATGGTCTTGGGTCTAGATGATATAAGGGATCTTTATACAAATAACTTAGAATTGATTGAAGCATTACCTGTTCCTAAGGGGTTGATGAAGTAATGCCGGTGATTGAAGTAAGTATTCAGGATCTTGAGAGACTAGCTAGATCGTCTTTATCAAATAAGGAGTTACTTAGTGCTTTGGAATTGATGAAGATAGAGATCGAGGAGATCGACACTAACAGGCTAGTTTATGAAGTTAGTCACGACAGAGCAGATCTTTTCTCTGCTGAGGGATTAAGTAGAGCCATAGCCCACTTAGTTGGTAGTAGGGAACCCAAAAAATTTAACGTGATGGACTCAGGAACTTATGTAGATGTTAGTTCGGCACCCGCTTACAGGCCTTATTGCCTTGTTGGTATAGTCCGTGACTTAAGTCTTGATGATGAGGCCATACGGCAATTAACTCAGCTTCAGGAGAAGCTTCATTTAAGCTACGGCAGGAATAGAGAACTGGTGTCTATAGGTTTTTATGATTTAAGAAAGGTCAGGCCACCAATAAAGTACTTAGCTGTGGATGAGGCAGAATACGTGCCCCTAGGTTACGGCAGGCCCATGAAGCTCGCTGAGGTCTTAGAAAGCACTGAAAAAGGTAGGCTATTTTCCCGCCTAGTTAGGAAAGGAAATTACCCATTACTTGAGGACTCTAGAGGGGAGATACTCTCTTTTCCGCCAGTTCTTAATGGGGAATCCACTAAAGTCACTGAAGACACGAAGGATGTCCTTATAGACGTAACAGGTACTGAGCCCTACCTAATGATGAAGTTACTTAATGTTATGGTTACTTCTTTTGCTGAAAGATCAAGTAATCCCTTAATTCAGACTTTATCGATTATTAATGATGGAGTTGGAAACCAGCCATTCACTAAAGCACCACAGTTGGATGGAAAAATTATTTCAGTAACTTCCGAGGAAATAAAGGCATTAGGTGGTGTTTCACTTCATCCTTCATCAATGAGCAAAATCCTGCAATCGCTTGGTTATGTGGTTGAGGAAATGGATAAAGACTCTGTGAGAGTTTGGGTCCCTCCATACAGGATTGACGTTCATGATAGGGTCGATGTGGTTGAGGATGTTTTGATAGGGTATGGCTATAATAGGCTGAAGGCAGACATAACTAATCCAACTCATGCAGGCTGGAGGCATTCCATGGAAGTATTCTCTGATGTAGTTAGGAACA
>JALWQN010000014.1 GCA_027083115.1 Desulfurococcales archaeon | reverse complement strand
GGATATGACGTACCTCCCTAAGGCAGTTACTGACTCAGCTAGTGAGGGTGTATAGAAGGGGAATTTTTCGTGGCCGAATACACCGTAGGAGGCGTTAATGTATACCTTCATAGCTCTCTGAACGACGTCATACCAGCTCCTTAAGTCACCGCTTATTGATGGGCTCTTAGCTAATCTCTTATATACCCTGACCCTGAAGTCCCTAAGTAAGCCCACTATCTCAGTAGTTATTCCTTTCCTTGAGGTACATACCTTATGCAGTACCTTCCCTTGCTCGTCGGTTATTTCCTTAAGTTCTCCTGCAGAACACCAACCCTCAGGAGGGTCTATGGTTTCGTAACTCAGGTTCCATACCTTAATTATGCTTGGGTATAGGGAAGCGAAGTCAAGGACAACAACACCGAAGTAAACCCCGGGTATTGGGTCAATAACTATTGCTCCAGCATATCTTTTGCCGCCGATCCTTGCCGCAGTCTTAACCTCCCCCTTAAGCCTAAGGAGTTCCTCAGAATTAGGTATTAAGTAACCCCTCCTCCTATGCTCCCAATACATCAGGCTCTTAACCCATGCAGAAACCTTCCTTCTAGTTACGTCCTCCAAACTCATCTTAGCTAAACGCATGATCAATATCATTAGTTTCCAGACGAGCTCATCGCCGTAGGTGGTTAACTTAAGAGTTATTTCTGCGTCCTTAGCGTTATACTCAACTAACTTAGCTAGGTAGAGGTCACTTATTCCAACCTCAAGAGATACTTTAGCCTCACCCAGTAGGGCCTGAGCTATTGCGTCAAGGGTTTTCTCCTTATATGCCGAACCAAAAGCGTAGTTCTGGATTGCCTCAATACTGAAGAACCTGTAGAGATCTATGTGGAACCCGTGCCTGATGCCTATGAAGTCCCTCACGGAAACTATGGGTATGTTATCAGGATCTATCCCTAACTTGACGGCCCTATTGAATAGGTAAGGCAGGTCGAAGTCATCACCGTTGAAGGTAATCATTAGTGGGTAATCGTTAATTATCCTGAAGGCCTCAATAAGTAAGGCCCTCTCAGAATCGAAGACCTCCACCTCAACACCTTCAGGGACAACCCTTAAGTCACCGAAAGCTATGTCTCGAGCAAGAACCAAGACCTTCTTTAGCCCGTCATTACCGTATAAGGCAACACTTATTACTGGGTAGTAAGGCCTTTCAGGGTCTGGAACCCTTCCTTTGAAGGGAGTGTAGACCTCAATATCTATGGCTAACCGCCTCACTGAAGGAGGCCTTGTCTCGAAGAGGGGAGCTAACCTCATAGCGAAATCCTTAAGTTCCTCCTCACCAGCTACAGCATTCTTGAAGAGCTTTAATGTGTCTACAGGTATCGGGTGCTCAATAACCTTAAGCTTAGATCGATTGATCTTGTACTCCAGCCCAGGAACTAAGCCATTATCGTAGACGTAATTGTCGTGGTACTTGATCTTAGCTTCCCAAGCCTCAGGAACTAACTTCCTTAACCTAGGTACTGCCTGAGGGTCCTTAACGACGATCTTAGATAAGTGAGCCTCCTTACCTCTTAGGAGGTCGTACTTCCTTACCGACTCAACCCTAACGAAGGAGGGGTCCTCAACGATCTTCTTAATCTCCCTAACCTTCTCCGGCCTTAAGTCAGTTATGAAGTAAGGCAGGTGACCTAACTGATCGTACCACACGTAAACAATTCCTTCCCTATCGCTATAGAACTTCAGGTAAGCCTTCCCTGAACGCCCATCGTAGTAGGACCCCAAAAGGAAGCCTGAATCAAGGGACTCAACAAACCTAAACCTCCTGGAAACCAGTGAGTAATCCTTCCTAGCACTCCCCCCATACTTAACCCCGAACCTAACGCCACCAACCTCAATCATGAAGTCATACTTCCTCCTACCAACAGCATAATCAAACAACGTCTTACCGTGATTCCTGCGCTCCTTAACAACAACTAAAGAGCTATCCAAAACAACCACTCCCACTAACAACTAAACAAAAACTAACTAATAACAACTCCCCAAAATACCACAAACCAATAAATCCATAAAAAGTATTATTAAACACTGGGCCCGTGGCCTAGCCAGGATAGGGCGCCGGCCTTCGGAGCCGGAGACCCCGGGTTCAAATCCCGGCGGGCCCACCATATCTTTACATAGAGTAAAAAGGTAATTTTATGATGACCAAATAGTTATTGTATCTGATTTGAATTGCTTATTATGATAATCTGCTTATTAATGTCTTATAATCTTTATTGTTCAATAAA
>JALWQN010000013.1 GCA_027083115.1 Desulfurococcales archaeon | reverse complement strand
GGGTGGGGTTGAGGAGAGGCATCCCCTTCTTTACCAAACAGGCTTAAAAGCTCTGCCTAGTGATGCTGATGAAGCCGTACTTAAGGTTTCCGAGTTTCTTAGGGGGGTTAATGTTTTTAGGCTTGATCCGGTCAGCATAAGGTTCAGTAATAAAATATCTGAAGAACCCGCTATAAGGTATGATGGAAGCAACCTAGCCAGGTACTTGCTGTCTCTTTATCTGGAGAGGAGGAAGGACTTTGGGAGGGTTGAGGATGTTATTAGGGGCCTAGTGCCTGAGGTTGATGAGGTGGTACCGCACATAGAGGGGGATGCTGTTGAGATATGGCTTAAGTCGGAGGGTCTTTCCCTGCCTCTCAGACCTAATTATGTCTCGGATGGGACTCTGAGGCTGCTTGCTATAGCTTCCATTCTTAACGGGGGCTTCAGCTTGGTTGCTCTTGAAGAGCCTGAGAACCATGTTCACCCGTACCTGCTGGAGGCGCTCGTAGACCTAGCTAGAAGTAGTCCTTCCCAAGTAATATTCACTACGCACTCGCCATACCTCCTAAACCACCTAAAGCCTGAGGAAGTTTTTCTCGTGGGGAAGATCGACTCAGAGACTAGGGTTAGGAGGTTGACTGAGGTTGAGGAATTCAAGGTTGTTAAGAAATATCTTGAGGAAGGCGGAACCTTAGGGGAGGCGTGGTACTCAAGGTTCTTTGGTGGAGTGGAGTGATAGCGATATTTGTTGAGGGAGACAGTGATGTGGGCTTCATAGATGGCTTATGCAGGAGGCTCGGTATCAAGTGCAGGGTATATAATCTTGGAGGTAATAGGCCGGATAAGGCCGTTCGGAAAGCTAGGGCAGTGGCAGAGAGGTCTCAATTGGTAGTATTTCTGAAGGACACACATAACCTAACTGATGACTTTCTGAGTGGATTCGAGAGGAAGGTATATAGTGACCTGGAAGACCTAAGAAGAGAAGGAAATAAAATTAGGGTTTTGAGGGTCATTAAATCTGTTGAGTCATGGATTCTGGCCGGCCTATGCGAGCAGAACCCTGAGGGTATTGATGAACCCGTGACTAGACTTAGAAGTAAGCTTAAAGGAAGGATTGTTAAGACAGAGCACTTCTATAGGCGGTTAGCTCGAAAAATAGATGTGGAGCACGCCGCAGATAGGTCAGAGAGCTTTAGGGAGTTTCTGAAGGTTCTTAGAGTTCTTCAGAGCTCTAGCTAAGTATTCATCTCTTTTAAGGGCTTATAATGGGAAAGTCATTACTTTATAACATGTTATTAAAGCTGTGTTGACACTACAAGGGATGGGGTGAAGCTAATGCCTAAGTTCCTTCTAAAAAGTGGTGAACTCCCAGTTCTACTTCACTCATTATCATTACTCATTAATGTATTAGGGATCAATGTTTTTGACTATGCTTATTGAATAGCATAATAAGGTTAATAGGTTTGTTTATCATTATTTATTTCTGGATCTTTTCTAGAAATTCTTTTCTTCTTATTTTCGCTAACTTTAATATTCCAATTAGGGTTCCTGTCTTCACTTCTCGATATAAGGGAACAACCGTAACAATCTTTTCGCCAGCCTCAAACTTTCTGAGTACAACATGGCTTCCTTTCTGTCTTACTGCTTCAAAGCCGAATTCCTCAACTAGGATTTTTATTATTTCTTGGCCAGAAAGTTTAGGTAATTTCGACATTTATCGCACCAATGGGCTTGAAAAGCTTCAGCTCTTCCGCTATTTCTGGTTTTTCTTCTAAATAGAGGCTAACGGCTTCCTTCAAATTTTCTATGGCTTCTTCTAAAGTCTTACCTTGGGTAGTGACGCCAGTAAATACTTCCTTAATCACATACATATCCTCTTCCTTCCAGAAAACAGCTTGCATCCATCACTACCTGAAACCAAATTATTTTCTTGTTTTATAAAGCTTTAACAACCTCCTACGCTTGCATGGTTTTAGCAGATTTTCAGCGTTTTAGGGTGGCTGACCTAATAGCACATCCGAATTTCCCTGGAGGGTTTTAAGTCGTAATAGCGTCATGGAATTAGCATTAAGAGACCTCAAACTCCTTACTTAAGACACAGGACTCAGCGGTTAAGTGGAAGCCCAAAAGAGTTGAGTACCCAAAGAGGAATTAGGTGGTTACCCGTGCCCAAAGTATCCAGAAGAATCAGTATATCTGATTAAGGTTAATAGGTGGTTTTATTATTTATTTCAAGGTACATCTCCGTTAAGCGATGAGGTCAGTCTTGAGTTAATTTATAGTGAGG
>JALWQN010000012.1 GCA_027083115.1 Desulfurococcales archaeon | reverse complement strand
GTGGAAACCCCGCAATACTTGCGTAAGGAGTTCTTAAGCATTAAGCGAAACCAAATAAGATGCCAGAGTCCAATTTCCTAATAACTAGAATAGAATTTCATATATCATTTCCTTAAATTCTTCCTCAAATAAAAACACATGCATTTAATGAGTCAGGTATCCTAACTGCTTGATTTATTTCATTCATCAGCATCAACATACTCCTTACCTCACTAACTAAGCCAGTAATTACGGGGAGCATTAGAAGGCATTACCCACTAACCTTATTGGTGATCCCTGATTTAGATTAGGTTTCAGGAAAGAATTAATTATTGTTGCTCACTAAATTGATTGCTGTTTCGTGAGGGATTAGTGGTTGAGTGACGTAGGTAATGAGGGTAGTGGTGATGGAGTAAGTCCTTTTGCTGAGGTTGTTGCTGGTGGCTCACTACTTTTTCTTTCTTCATTAACTATTTCTTCAGCCGGCCTAATCTATTGGTTCATAATATCTAGGGTCCTAGGAGTTGATTCCGTAGGCATAATATCCTCACTTACTTCGGCAGCAGGTCTAGCAACAGCACTAACTTCAGCAGGCCTACCCATAGCTGCGTTAAGGGAGTTCGCTGCCAGAGGACGCTACGCTCTTAAGCCAGCATTAATTACTTCATTAACAATAGCTGCATTATCTGGTGTCCTTGCTTACGGTTTAAGCCTTAAGTTAGGTGGTGAGGCAGGGAACCTAACCTGGTTCCCAGCAGTACTTAGCTCATTAACAGTCACCTCAATACCGTTAGCTCAGGCACTAGTTGGTTCAGGAATGTTCAGCGAGTACTTCAAAACAACCCTAACAGCATCAATAACCAAGCTAATCATAGGCACAGCACCACTAGCCATAGCCGCAACCCTACTCACGCCACTAACCGGCTACCTAAGTTACCCGGCAGCAGTCATTGCTGCAGTAACCTACTACATAATCAGGAAAGCAAGCTCAAGAAACAAGGCAGGAGAAAGCAGAATCAGTAAGGGAGCCTTGGTTCAGGAGGTTAAGGAATTAGTTAAGCTAACCTACTCAAACTACCCATTCATGCTCTCAACGCAAGTGATGACCGTGTTAAGCGTTTATGGTTTCGCTGTAGCTACTGGGAGGATGTTCGGTACTGGAGTACTTTACTTAAGCCTAATGATTGTCTTAGTCATTAGCTCAATAACCGGCTCATTACTTACTGCATCACTATCTGTTGGTGTGAGGAGGGACTACGACCCATTCACTAACGCCTTAAGGGTTGGCTTAGGACTAACGACACCAATAGCGGTAACGGTTTCCGCGGCACCAACCCTATGCCTAATGATCCTTAACCCAAAACTAGTTACTGGAGCACTGACGTTATCAATACTTGCACTATCAATACCTCCATCACTAACCATAACTGCAGCAATAATGAAGCTGAACAAGCAAAACAACCACCGAAAACTAACGGAAATAGGCCTAACAAGACTAACAACACTAATCATTGCGTTAATCACTGGAGTAAACTACGGGACTGAAGGAGTAGCTGCAGCATACCTACTATCGAACATAACCCCACTACCCATAACCCTAAAACAAATCCCCAAATCACTAAAACACCTAACAATATACTGGGCAACACAAACAACAATAACAGCAGCAACACTAACACTACTACCAAAACAAACCATACCACAAGCACTCACAATAGCAGCAATAGCAGCTCTAACAACACTAGCAGTAGGTCATATGACAAGATCCTTTAAGGCAGGAGAAATAAAGCGAACAATACAACTAGTATTGAAGACAAAATGAATTATGAATCATTAAAAGAAAAATTGAGAATATAGTTAGTAAGTAAAGTTGTTCTTAGCTTCCTTAAGGCTAGGGCATTTCTTGTCTTTATCGCTTATTATTGCTTCCTTCTTTAATGGCCATTCAACACCTATTTCCGGGTCATCCCATCTGATGCATGCCTCATGACTTGGTGAGTACTCCTTAGTGGTTAAGTAGAGGAATACTGAGTACTCGAGGGCCTGGAAGCCGTGGGCGAATCCAGGAGGGACCCATAATATATGGTGGTTGTCCCCGCTTAACTCGACGGAAACATGCTTACCGAACCATGGCGAGCCCTTCCTGATATCTACAGCAACATCAATAACCCTACCCTTAACCACAGTAACTAACTTACCCTGCTCCATAGGCCTTAACTGGTAATGCAGTCCCCTAACAACTCCTCTCTTTGAGTAACTCATGTTCACCTGAACGAAGCCGTAAGGTATTTCATTAGTTAGGTAGTCAGTCCTCTTATAGAGCTCCATGAAGAAACCCCTGTAGTCCTTGAAGGCCTTAGGCTTAACCAAAATTACTTCAGGTATCTTGAGCTTCACGAACTCGAAAGGCATTACTTAAGACCCCCTACTCCGTGAGTTCAGCCACTCATTCCTGAAATCCCTTAATGCCTTACTTAAATCATGGAACTCAGTTCTCAGCAACTTCCTAGCCTTATCAGTTCTTAAGCTGGAGTCCCTAGGCCTCCTAGCAACCCAACCCACCATATCCTTAACCCTGCCTTCCCTAACCAACTCAGCAGGTAACTCAAGCTCCTCAGCAATCCTTAAAGCAAAGTTATACCTGCTTAACCTAGGCCCAGCAACATGGAGAATACCTCTAGGTTTCACCTCAAGGGCTTCCGTTATGGCTTCAGCCAAGAACTTATTGTAGGTTGGTGAAACGAACTGATCGGTTAATGCCTTAATCACCTCACCCCTACTTAATGAGTTAGCTACGAACTCAGCGAAACTTGTTTTTGAGCCTCCAACACCGTAGATAGCGCTAGGCCTAACTATCAAGTAATCATCACTGACCTCCTTAACAACGAACTCAGCCAATAACTTAGTTAACCCGTAATAATTTATTGGGTTAGGTAGGTCACCCTCAACGTAAAGTCCTTTCAAGCCATCAAATACGTAATCTGTGCTAACGTAAATTAGGTAAGCATTCACAGCTTTGGAAGCCTTAGCTATTGCTTCAGTAGCTCCCACATTAACCCTCCAAGCACCTGCTTTATCCCTCTCACAGCCATCCACGTCAGTCATTGCTGCTGCATGAATCACTGCTTCAGGCCTCACCCTAATTATTAGGTTCCTCAATTCCTGCGTTCTAGTTATGTCTAGCTTAACTGGGGCTACGCCAGTCATTTTAGGAGGTTCGTGACTTCTATATATAGCAATTACTTCATGGCCAGCCTTAATTAATGACTTAACCAGCTTAGAACCTAGGAGGCCTCCAGAGCCGGTCACTAGAACCCTATAACTCATTGCTTAATCCTCCAAGGTGTCTCAGCCTTAAAGTATTTGTCATTAACTAGTGGTCTCCACCACCACTCGTTATTTAGGTACCACTCAATAGTTTTCCTTAATCCATCAATCCATGGTGTTTTTGGCCTCCAGCCTAAGGAAAGAATCTTATCACCCCTCATCGAGTAAACCCTATCATGGCCAGGCCTGTCCTCAACATACTTTATCAGTAATTCGGGCTTACCCATCAATTTAAGTACGTCCTTAATGACCTCAATGTTTTTCTTAGGCTTACCTCCAGGAACATTGTAGGCCTCACCAGCCTCACCCTTATTAATTACTGCATCAATAGCTTCAGCCATGTCTTCGACGAATAGCCAGTTCCTGACTTGAGAACCATCACCGTAGACAGGTATTGAGTAATTATTTAATGCCCTGAGAATTGCTTTAGGTATTAACTTCTCTGGATGTTGTCTAGGCCCGTAATTATTTGATGGCCTAAGAATCACTGCAGGCAAACCATAAGTTTTATGATATGCTGAAACCAAGTGATCGCCTGCAGCCTTACTTGCCGAGTAAGGGCTCCTTGGGGAGAAAGCAGTTAACTCATCAGCAGGCCCAAGACCCTCTCTATCCCCATAGACTTCATCAGTAGAAAAATGAACCATTTTAGGTATGTCGAACCTTCTGCAGACCTCGAGAACTTTAAATGTTCCTTCAACATTAGTTTTAAGGAATGGCGCGGGGTCATTAATGCTTCTATCAACACTGCTTTCTGCAGCCATATTGATAAGTACTTCAGGCTCGAACTCCTTAACTACATTACTGAGGAGTTTCTCATCGCAGATGTCTCCCTTAACGAACCTAAATCTAGCGTTGTTGGTTAGGTTCCCGAAATTCTCTAGCCTGCCTGCATAAGTTAGCTTATCGTAAACAAGCACTTCAGCATCACTGAATGAGTGGATTAGATGATGTACGTAGTTAGAGCCTATGAATCCGGCCCCTCCAGTGATTAAGTACCTCATCACATTATTACCTCACTAAATCTCTATCGTTGAGTAATCACCTACGTTCAGCCTAACAACTCTCCTCTCAGAGTTCCTCATGACCTTAGCTCTCCTACCTATTAGGCTCTCGTCAAGCCTCTCAACACCCTTAATGCTTGCTCCCTCAAGAACAATGCTGTACTCAACTGAACTATTAATCACTTCAGCATCCTTACCTATGCTTGTATATGGACCAATAAATGAATCCTTAATTAATGCTCCAGAACCAATGACTGCCGGCCCTCTAACCACGCTGTTGATCACCTTACTCCCTTCCTCAATCATCACCCTACCCTCAACCCTGGAGTTAATTATTTCTCCCTTCAAAACCCTCTTAGCCCTCTCATCAAGGATTACTGAGTTAGCGTAAAGAATGTCGTCCTTCTTACCGGTATCTAACCACCAACCCCTAACAACACCGTAACCTACTCTATAGCCCCCCTTAAGCATTAATCTTAAGGCGTCAGTGATCTCTAACTCACCCCTCCAGCTTGGCTTAAGTCCCTTAATAATATCGAAAACAACTGGCTTAAAGAAGTAAACACCAACCAAGGCGTAATTGCTTGGAGGAACCTCAGGCTTCTCAACAAAATCAACTAATCCACCTGAACTATCTAGCTCAGCAACACCGAACCTCCTAGGGTCATCAACCTCCTTAAGCAGTATGTAAGCATCATAACCACCACCAACAAACTCCTTGAGGAAACCGCTAATGCCTTCCTGAAGCAAGTTATCGCCTAAGTAAACAACGAAATCATCATTACCCACGAAATCCCTACATAAGGATACGGCATGGGCAATACCTAATGGCCTACCCTGATAAACATAAGTTATCCTAACACCCAACCAGGAACCATCACCATAATAATCACGAACCAGCTCAGGGAAGGTCTCACCCAAAACTACAGCGATATCCTTAATGCCTGAATCCCTCAAATCCTCAATAACGTACTGACTAACGGGCTTATTAGCAACAGGAATCAACTGCTTAGGGCCGGAAAAAGTCAAGGGCCTCAACCTGGTGCCGGCACCACCATGAAGAACAACACCCTTCAAATCTTAAACACCTCATTAACTATGTCATTTATAAGTTTCAACAACCCCCGACCTCTTAAATAAAAATATACAAGAATATCCTCATAATTCCTGTTCAGGAAGTACCTAGCCATAACATTACCTATAAAGCCTGTACCACCAGTTAGCAGAACCCTCAAACAAACACCCCAAGCTAATCATAAGAGTTTAAGCTAAATAAGTTAGCTTTGCACGCTTAATAAAATAGCAAGAGTCAGGCTTATAATAGAACATATGTGTCATTCCTTAAGCTTCTTCCTTTTATCTCTATTACAGTTATAGCTAAGGTCTATGTGGCGTGTTATTGCTTGACTTAAACAATACGCAACTGCTCCCGAAACGAATGCAGATGAAATTAGACCCCTACTAAGATGGAGCCAGGAGGAGGGCCTTAGGAAAAGTGGGCCGTCGCTCCATAAAAGGCGGATATCTAGGAACCCACGCTCAAGAAATATCTGTAAATTTTATTCCTGATCACAGGCAGGTAGCTGATGTGTAGATAGCATTTAATTGTGTTAATTATGATAGAGTACTCTACATTAAGCTTTAATGTAGTTGCTAGTGCTGTGATGGAGAACCCTGCCAAACCAAAATGATTGAGGTGAGCTTAAGAGTATTTCCAGAAAACCTTCCTTTTAGCAAGCCATTAATGAAGGCGGCTAAAACTCTCATGTAGAAGTTGAGGAGCCAAGCCCTCTCCCTCTCAAGGTGCCTTCCATGATCCATAAGCTGTCTATAAATCTCCTCCTCACTCAAGGCTAGCTTTATTTAAATTAAACTAAGTCCTGTACTTCAGCTTTATGCGCACCTTGAAGGCTATTCTAAGCTTATCGTAATAAGTAGGCTCCACGAGCTTAGGCTCTCTTCCTACCTTTAGAGCATTTTTAATTATGTTGCCATCAAGAGACTTTGGTATAGGAAGGCCAAGAAGATACATAGCTGTAGGTACTATATCTAAAATGCTGGTTTGGATGGGATCCTCTCTCTTTATTACATCCTCTCCATACATAGCTATTATCCCTTCAAGTCTATGGCTTCCAGTATGCCTAGGACTATAGGGATCATCTACATATAAGGGCTTGTTAATATCCTTAAGGCCTTGAAGAACTACCACCTTACCCTCTTCAATAAGGAATATTATGTCTGGGAGTAGATCCAGCTTATCACCACTATAAAGCTCTTCAGACTTCCATATAGAGGCCTTAAGGTTTAACCTATTAAAGGTCTCCCTAAGTCTCTCAATAATTTCGTTAGTATACTGCTTTTTAAGAACATATATAGCTCCAAATGGAATCGTATGCTCTAAGTATGTTGCAGAACTGCTCTCTAAGTCAACATAGTCCTCAATATTATAGCTTAAGACCTCTCTACCTACATCAGCTACCTTCCTTCTAATAGAAGGAGGTAATATCCTGATGACCTTGCTACCAGCACTTATAAGCTTCTGTCTAAGCGATAAGGAAACCCTTACAGAGGCTCCTCCTTTAAGCTTCATATAACCTTGCTCAACAAGCCATCTAGCAAGGTTAAAGACTCCATGTTGTGGTCCAAACCCGTGATCGGAAACTACCATAATGTTTCCACTTCCGCCATACCTATCCATTATCACACCTATGGCCTCATCAACCATCATCCAGAACTCTTTAAACCACCCCTTAACTTTCAAGACATCACTTTGTGGAAGTCTTGGGTGAAGAGGATGAGTATCATCTATATAGGCCCAAAGCCTATGTGAGACCCAGTCAGTAGCCTGAATTACAGCAAAGAAGAGGTCAAGCTTAGGATCGGCCAACTTCCTCAAAGCCCTTAGATATCTCTTCATGTAGTCCTCAATATCAGAAAAGAATAGGTCTAAGTCATCATACTTCTTAAGGTGGTAATCAACATAAACTTTATATAAGGCGTCCTCGGCCTCCAGTTCACTCCTCAGAGAGAGAGGCCAGGTCATGGGAATAAGTCCTGGAGACCCTAGACCGCTAACTATAAATCCATTAACAGGATAAGGAGGATAAAGCATAGGATAATTCAGAACACCTACCTTAAGCCCCTTATAGGAAGCGTAATCCCAAAGAGATTTACCCTCATAATCGACTGACGAGACAGGCTTAAGCTTTAAACTATCCAAGCGTTTGAGGAAATCAATAACTCCCGTCTTACCAGGGCTAAGGCCAGTAGCCATAGAGAGCCAAGCAGCACCAGTAACGGGAGGTATAATTGATTTTAAGGAACCTTGAATGCCAAAATCAATTGCCTGCTTAAGATTAGATACATAATTATCTTTAATAAACAAGTCAAGAAGATTCCAAGTACCGCCATCGACTCCTACAAGAGCTACAGCTAAATCGTTATTCATGATACCACCTCAGCATAAGACCTATATCTACTTATTAAAGGTTTAAAACTAAGAACTTTGTTTAGGTAGATCAACGTTCTACATCTTTTGTTTTAGAGAATATGGAGATGTCAGACTATACTCTATCAGTCTAAATTTTATTTTATTTAGCTCTCTCCTTAAGCTACGTGTAGCTAGTAAGTGATGTCGCAACTTAAGTATCTCCGGCTTAAGAAACTTCATTGGCATTATTCCATGCTTAGAATCTAGTAAGTACAAACTAAAACCACGTTCTTCGAGTAGTTGATAAAGACTCCGGGGATTGCTTCTAAGCTTGATCATCTTTTCAGGATGAACTTCTAAAATAATGTGCTTACACTTATCTAAATACCTATCAAAGCCCTTTAGAACAAGATATTCGGCTCCCTCAACATCTACCTTTACAACATCTATCTTATTAATGCTAAGCTGCCTAGCGATCTCATCAAACCTCTTCATTTTAACATATTCGCCACGCTCAGCCTGAGTAGGCTCTATAGCTAATGTATCTTCACCACTCATTCTACCTTTAGGAATACCTAGACATGCTCTTCCACCCTTATCGCTTAATGCCACCTTGAATATTCTCACATTCTTAAGCTTATTTAACAATATATTGAGCTTAAGAACTCTGAAATTGAAACTACTAGGTTTAAAACTAAAGACAAAGCCTTTAGGACCTACTCTTACAGCAGCAATAAGAGTATAAAACCCAAAATGAGCGCCAACATCAACCACTACATCGCCCTCCCTAATAATTAAAGAAAATAACTGTTGTGCCATTAACTCGCTTCCAGCTCCATATTTCCCGGTTGTGCATAAGAGAAATCCCTGTGCCGAGGTCTTAGGGTCAAATAAATAGAGCTGACCTTTATCTATAGTAGTCATCATTAAACCCTCGGGAATCAATAATTTATGAACGAAGCTTATAGCAATGTTAGGCAACCTTGTAATAAATTTAGGCTTCAACTCAATGATCCTCAATAACAGCTTTATACACTTTAAGATGCATTAATGCAGATTTCTCCCATGTAAATTGCTTGGCCCTTTTTAAACCTTTCTCAATGAGTTTCCTCCTAAGATCTTCATCACTTAGGATCTTAAAAATAGCTAATGTTATCTCTTTTACATTAAATGGGTCCACAAGCAGAGCAGCATCTCCTGCTACCTCGGGACATGCAAATGTTTTCGATGTTACTACAGGTACCCCGGAGGCCATGGCTTCAAGTATAGGCATCCCAAAACTCTCATGAAGACTAGGGAAGACGAACACTTTTGAGGCAGAATATAGACATGGCAAGTCTCTCTCTGGGATATAGCCTGTGAATATGACGTCCCTAGAGCTTAAGCCGAGCCTAGAGGCAAAACTCATTAACCTCTCTTTAGGATGTTTA
>JALWQN010000011.1 GCA_027083115.1 Desulfurococcales archaeon | reverse complement strand
GTTTAAGGCTGTTGAGGATGAGGGAGTACCCGAAAACGAGGTTTGGGGTAATGAAGAAGTAATGAGGGAGAAAGGCTTAGCAGATAATAGCTTAGTCACGCTTAGGGGAGCGTAGGCGTGGAGGCTGAGCTTTTTAGGGAGATTGAGAAACACACCTTGCGTCGTGACGAACTACTGAGTAAATTAAGGAAGCAATTAATTGATTTTGAGAGAGGCATCTCATCCTGGAGTGAGATTAAGGTAACGTTGGAGAAACTGAGGGTTTCCAGAAGAGCTATGTTGCGTGCCCTCAAAAGAAGTGCAGAAACTACGGAATTAAGGGTTTTTGGCGAACCCCTTACGACCTTACTGGAGTTTAACTTATGGATATCCTTAAAGGATGAGAGAGAGCAGTTCCTTAAGTTGCTGTCGCTTGCTAAAGAACGTCGATCCAGGGGGGATAAGCAAATAGGTGGCTTAATTCAGTACGTGGAAAATGAGTTAGCAAGTATTGAATCTCTGGAAGAGATAGCTAAAGAAAAGCTTGACGCAATGAAGAATTCTTGAAGGCAGTAAGAAACAATAACATTAAATAAGTCTCTCTGGAAAACCACATGGGCATACTAATGTCTGGTGAAGGAATTAACTTGGAGGAGACCAGTAACGTGGTTAAGGAGAGCATAGCAGAGTCCCAAATAATGGAGCAACTCAACATGATTTTAAGGAATGTTGAGGAGGTGTATAGAGAGCTTGTCCTGACGTTTAAGGACTTAGATAATGGATATATTGAGGCAGTGAATAAGAGGTATTCAAGAATTAGGGCCACTAAAGACGATATTGAGAATCAAGGCATCAATCTGATGGAGTACGTTCTGAGGGTCTCTCCAACCTTAACCTTTAAGGACGTATACGTTAACGTGATTCAGGATTTAGTTAGGGCTGCCGAGCACGGGGAGGCAGCTGCTTACAGGAACTTGCTCTTAAGTAATAAGGAGTTTAAGAGAATGCCGGATGAGCTTTACGCACTTCTTGATTCCATGTTGACTAAGTTGATAGAGATGCTTGACACAAACATAAGCATGCTTGGTAAAGTAGGTCACAACAACAAAGTGTTTAGGGAGCTCTACATTAAGCTCATTAAGACAGAGAATGCAGTCGATGACTTATATAGGGAAGGGGGTCTTCTGGTGCTGAGGAGCTACAGTAAGGATGTGGGGGCATTAATTCTTATTAAGGAGCTGCTTGATAAGCTTGAGGACGCTGCAGACATAATGAAGAGGGTGGGGACTTATCTCAGGTACATCTCCCTCCAGAAGTAAGGGCTACATAAAGTGCGGTCCAGGAATAGCTACCCTTATAGGCTCTAAGGCAGTAGTGTTCGATAAGGAGCTAGCTAGGTGCCTTTTTGCTAATGGGTTTTTCGGTAATCCTGTAGGATTAAGGAAACCTAAAACCACAGAAATAAGTAGACCGATTGAGCTCTCACTGTATGAGACACTCTACCTTACGGAGAAAGGCATTCTTAAGGTTGTGAAGGGAGACTCGGTACTTTCGTTCGAGGAACTAATTGATTACGTGAAGGATAAAGTCCCCAATATCATGAGCTTGTACCACACCTATAGGGAATTAAGGGACGCCGGCTTCATTGTGAGGTCTGCCCTCAAGTATGGCGTTGATTTTGCGGTTTACAGGAAGAGGCCAGGTTTAGAGCACGCTCCCTATCTAGTTAAGGTAGTGATGCATGATGAACTAGTTGATCCTGGGGACCTAATAGGTTGGGGAAGAGTCTCACATAGCGTTAGGAAGGAGTTGTTGCTGGCAATCACCTACCCATCTAAACAAAGAGTCTACATAACTTTTAAATGGCTTAGGCCATAAGGTAATATGGTGTCACTTCCTCTGCGGTGGTGGGTTTGAATACCGATAACAAGGATTATGTTCACCGGCAATATCGCGGTCGGAGGCCAGGCGAGAGATACGGCAGCAGGTGGCGGAAGGACAGACAGCAACGGCATGAGGGGAAGAAAGCTTCTTGGAGGGAGCTTAAGCAGAAGCCCATGCCGATAGGAGATAGATGTAACCCCCTTTGTCCTTACTTCCGGTGCAGTAAGAAAGCCCTAGTATACGTCAATAAGGTCGTTAAGGGACACGTTCAGAAAGTTGCTATGTGTAGGTGGATAGGTGATGAGTGCTTAGGTCCTAAGTGCCAGTATGCCTACTGTGAGTTAGGAGCTCTACTGCCGGATGGAAGGTGTGCCTATGCAGTTAAGTTCAAGAAAAGCGGTGATGAATTCTTTAAGGAGCTAGAGAAAGAGGATAAGGAATTCGATACGAAAGTTAAGGATCTCCTTAGTAGGAGAACTGGTCGCAAAGAGGATTACCTTGAGTAATTGATGTTTTCCCCCACCTTAAGTAAAGGTTATTAGGTATTTCGAGAACGTCGAGGATTTTACCTACAACGAAATTCACTAGATCATCAATCCCTTTAGGTTTATGGTAGAAGGCAGGTGATGCCGGCATCACTACAGCACCAGCTAAGGAAGCCTTAAGCATGTTCGTAATATCTAACGTAGATAATGGTGTTTCCCTAACCAGCAAAACCAGTTTTTTCCTTAACCTAAGTAGATTTCCGGAGGCCCTACTAATTAAGGTGTCCTGACGAGAATTTGCTATGTCAGAGAGTGTCTTTAGAGAGCATGGCGCTATCACTCCAGCATCAATAAGGAAGGATGATGAAGCTAATGGTGAAGTCATTTCATCCTCCCTATAGACTTTAAGGCAATTTCTTGAGAGCGCTTTCAGGAATTTCTCACTGCTTTCGCACTCATAGCTAGCTACTTTAAGGGCTGAGTCTGATATGATGCAGTAAGGAGGTTGAACAAGATCTTTCAGAGCGTGAGCTAATGCTAACCCGTAAATAACTCCACTAGCTCCAGTTACGCCTAAAACAACCTTCATTAAAACACCATTACTAAATAAAGTCTGTGACTCATAAATATGATTAGACCGATGATGAAGCTTGAAAGGAATGAGTGAGTGATTAGCCCGCGCAGGTCTGAAGGTCCTTCAAAACCCTCTAACAGATTGCCTACACGATCTGCTGGGAAGGGACCAGAAACCGATTTCCCTAATTAATTCCTAAAAATTACTTAATCTCTATTTCTTCCCCAGGTCCGGGAATTATAACCTCTATGTAAGGAGCCAAGGCTTTCAGGTAGTGAGTGAATTCGTCTGGGCTGCCCTTAATGACAGGGAAAGTCCCGTAATGCATTGGGATAACGTACTTCGGCCTAATTAATTCTGCTGCCTTAGCAGCCTCCTTAGGTCCCATAGTGTAGTGACCGCCTATAGGAAGTAAAGCCAGCTTAGGTTTATAGAGCTCACCTAATAAAGCCATATCACTGGTTAAGCCGGTGTCTCCAGCGTGATAAACTATGTCTTCACCCTTACCGAAAACTACTCCTGTAGGTGCTCCCTTATCCGATGAGTGTGTGGCTGTCGTTAAGACAGCGAAGTAGCCGTCTCCTAAGTCTATGGGTCCCCCAATGTTTCCATCAACGACTCTGCTCGTGTCATTAATTTCGGAAGCTATGTAATTAGCTAGCTCGAATATCGCTACGGCCTTAGCTTGGGGGTACATCTTAAGCAACTGTATGGTGTCTCCTAAGTGATCGCCGTGGCTGTGGGTCACGAGTATGTAGTCAGGGTTCAGTCCATTAAGGTCTCTTAAGGGGGATTTAGGGTTAGTTAGCCACGGATCCACAAAGAACGTTTTCCCGTTAATCTCGACCTTGAAGGCTGAATGACCGTACCACACAACCTTCATTTAGCACCACCACTTACTTAATTGCTTCAATGAATAAATAATTCTCATGCTACCAATCTAATCCCTTAAATTGCGGTAAGGCTCTATTAGTGTGGTTAAGTGATGTATGATGGGTGAGGATGAGCTAAAATACTACATGAGGGCTGGTGAGATAGCTTACAACGCCAAAAAATTTGCTGAGGGAGTGGTTAAGCCAGGTAAGACCTTGCTGGAAGTTGCTGACTCGATAGAGAAGTACATAATTGATTCTGGAGGTGATTTAGCTTTTCCAATAAACCTCTCTGTCAATCATGTTGCTGCCCACAGAACCCCCCTAATAGATGATAAGGAAGCTATTCCTGAAGATTCAGTGATTAAGGTGGACTTAGGTGTTCACATAAATGGCTTCATAGCGGATACCGCTCTCACGCTGATTTTTAATGATAAGTACATCCAGCTTGGTGAGGTCGTTCAGAAGGCTTTAGTTAAGGGTCTCTCGCAGGTTAAGCCAGGAGTTAAGTTCTCTGATGCTGGAAGAGTTATTGAGAAAACCGTAAGGAAAGCCGGCTATAAAGTAATTAAGAACTTGACTGGCCATAACCTGAGTCAATACAGGATTCATGCAGGTGAATCTATCCCTAACTATAGGGATCCTTTCGCTAGAGGAAGATTTAAGGCAGGTAAGGCCTACGCTATGGAGCCCTTCGGAACCGACGGTAAGGGTTGGGTTAAGGAGATTCATTCGCTGATACAGATATACTCCCTTAGGAAGGTTCCTGAAGACCTTGATAAGTTAGGGCCTGAGAAAGCAAAAATAGTTGATTATGTGACTAAGAAGTTCAGGACATTGCCTTTCTGCGAGAGGTGGTTGAGGCCATTAATTGGTGAGTTAGGCATTAATGAAGTTAGGGGAGCTCTTCAGGAGCTTTCTAAGAGTGGGGTTCTGTACAGTTATCCAGTACTTGTCGAGGTAGGTAAAGGGTTTGTTGTTCAGTTTGAGGAAACCTTTGTAGTGGGTGATGACGGACCCATAATAACGACTAACCCAGTCCTTCGTGAAGAAATTAAAACCTTTAAAAAGCACTGAATCCCTTCAACTATGGGGAAGAGGCTGATTAAGGAATGACTCAGGGAATTGATTGGACATCGACGCTTTTGGTGCTCCTCATATTGGGATCCTATTTATTAAGCTTTACTGATTTGCCTCAAAGAATGCAGCTATGGAGGTACTCATCCTACATAAGGAAGAGAATAGTTCAGCTGACGGAAATTGAGGAAGACAGTAGGAGGAAAGCGCTGAAGCATCTTAAGAAGGTCGGTGTAAGCGACCCTAAAGCAGTTATTGATGGATTTGTCAATAATTTCTTCCTAATTAGTCCTGTGGATATAGAGCCCACAGACATAATTAAGAGATTGAGGCATCTGTTAAGAGGTAGGGAGGAGTCGGTTAGGGCCTACGTGAAGGAGAAGCTTCCTCAAGCGGATGACATAACCCTACAGAATTCTGAAGTTATTCTGGAAATAACTTCGGCCCTCACCCTAATCAATAAGATAATTAAGCACTACTATAAGTTAGGCCTAAAATACAATAACTGGATACTGATGATGCAGCTTGCTCTAGAACTTCAGCAGATCGTTAGCTTAGCTAAATCCTATGATGATGCGATGGACTCATTCACGTTAGGCAAACCAATAGGTGATGGTGCAGGACCCTTAGTTGTTCATTACCTTAAGGGAGGTGCTAAACCCAAAGAAATAGCTAAGGAGACAGTGGTTTACTTCGCTGAGGTGAATGGAAGGAAAGTTTACATGATTAAAGCTAAGGGACCAGGATCCACAGTAGGTTATCCTGGTGAAGCCCTACAGAAGGTTGTTGAGGATCTTGAGGGTAAGGTAGCCAAAATAATTACTGTTGATGCCGCACTCAAGCTAGAGAGCGAAACTACAGGCGAGGTTGCTTACGGAGTAGGTGCTGCCATAGGTGATCCAGGCCCCGAAAAAATAGCTATTGAGAGGGTGGCCTCAAAGTATTCAATACCTCTTCATGCTGTAGTGATTAAGATGTCTAATGAAGAAGCAATTAAGTCAATGACTAAGGAAATCCATGATGGTGTTCTGAAGGCTTTGGACATAATTAAGAACATGATTAAGGAAGGAGTTAAGGAAGGAGAGACCGTAGTTATTGCGGGAATAGGGAATACTGTTGGTATTGCGTGAGGTGAACGGCATGTTCTTAGGTGATTTAGATACTTTCACCCTAATCACAATAGCACTCACCCTATTCCTTATTGCTTATATGGTGGCCATGTCTGTATTCAGCAGGAGGAAGGAAGTAAAGGTGAGGAAAACATACACTATCCTTAAGTGCGTGGATTGTGACTACAAAAAAGAAAGGGAGTTTAAAGAAGGTGATTACGTAGGCAAGGTTGAGGGAGATTGCCCACAATGTGAAGGACCGTTAGTAATATACGCGATCTATGATAAGGAGGAAAAACTGAGGTAATTAAAAATAATAAATCGTGATTAAAGAACCTATCACTTCTTCCTACCGTAAAACCTAAAAACTCAGATATCTGTAAAGATGTTGGCGGTCCCGACCATAGCGGTCAGGAAACACCCGGACTCGTCAGATCCCGGAAGTTAAGCTGGCCGTGTTGGGTGAGGCAGTGGGGTCCGCGAGGCCTTGCAGCCTCACCCAAGTTGGGCCCCGCCCTAATTTTCTGGTTCCTTAATTAATTCAGCCTTAATTCTTTAGAGAGTTAAGTGGGTGGTTAACAGATTATTGTTTCTGCAGCCTTATCTAACCCAATATATTTCGTGAGAATACTTGTGTGGTAGCCGGGCGGGGATTCGAACCCCGGTCACGGGGGGTCTCCCCGTGAGCGGCACGGGCCAGATTCGGGCTGCTTCACGCAGTGCCCCGTATCCTTGGCCGCTAGACGACCCGGCTACGTAGTGCCGCCGCGGGGGTTTGAACCCCGGACCTCCGGATCTCCCAGGAGGGACCGTATGAGTCCGGCGCTCCACCAGGCTGAGCTACGGCGGCTCCATTAGAGAAGGTTTTATTGAAGTTTTAAATATTTAGCCCGATTGAGGAATTAGGTTTTTGAGTTCAGGTGGATTTCTGTATTCTTTCTCTAAGTTCTTCAGATATAAGTACCTTAAGGTCATATCTATGCACTCTAATTAGGTGAAGGTACATACCTCTTTTTGTGAAGGGTCCTTTCCTGCAGATCGCGCAGTAAAGGAGTCCTTTCCTCTCCTTCACCACCTCATTAGCTACTGCCCTAATACTTTCTAAAGATATCTTAGCTAGGGAGGGGCCAGTAATTACCTGCAACTTATTTCTGTCGTACCTTATTCTCGATGCCTCCCTAGCCGCAAACTCAATCAGTCTTTCTGAAAGAGTATCTATTCTAGACAACTTAAACCCCATGAAAACCACCTACAAAAATTGCAATGCCTGTGGCCAGAGCCTGAAGAACGTCTCTTGGGTCCTCACGATTAATAACTTTCTCAAGTTCATTACTTTCCCCGCACATAGTTCTAACGAATTTTGTGAAAAGGGTTCTGGAGGCGGATCTGACTGCTTCAGTCCCCCCGATAATCAGTAACTCCTTCAGATCTAGCGCAAACATCAGCAAATCATATAGGTCCTCGTCACTCACAGAGTCTTTTTTGCTTGAGATTTCTTTATATAAAATTTGTGCTAGGTTAGGCTTGTAATGGCCTGTAGCTAGCTTAATGACTAACTCACCCCCTAAAGACTTCATGAAATAACTTAGTTCTTTAGATAGGTTAGTGTAGCCTAAATCCTCAAGTATCTTGGAGGCTGAGTAAGTAACCACAAAATTAGCTACTAAGTGCTCATCACGAATTAAAGATACCTCACCCACCCCCTTCGGAGGGGCCTCATTAAGAGTAAGTAAGCTCATGATCGTCTCCTCTATAAATTGTCTTGGAGGCGATGGGGTTATAACAAGAACCCTCTATGTATCTAAGTATGTCACTTATGGGAGTTGGGCTTAATGAATGTGTAGATAAAGCCATTGTCTCACGGTATTACTGGGCTATCAATTTATAAGGCCTTTATATTCCGAAAAGGAAACTTACTTTCTGAGGTGGGTCGGGATGTGTAAGGTATATACTAAAGTCCTGAGATTCTCTAGTGGCAGGAGATTCCAGGTCATTAACATCACTCCTCAGGTTGAGCAGGTAGTTCATGATTCAGGGATTAAGGAAGGCTTAGTTCACATTTTCGTGCCTCACGCAACTGCTGCAGTAATCACTAACGAGTACGAACCAAGAATTGTGAGTGACTATATTGAGTGGATTATGAGGAACGTCCCTCCAGATTATGGGTGGAGGCATAATGAGATAGACAATAACGCTCACGCACACATAGCTTCAGCCCTTATTGGGCCATCAAGAACTTTTCCCATACATAATAACGAGATAGTTAGGGGGACATGGCAGGAGATAATGCTTCTTGAGCTAGATGGACCAAGAAGCTTGAGGAGAGTTATCGTTGAGGTGATTGGTGAATAACTTCAACTTTTACCTTTAAGGAGAGCAGATATTAGTTTGCTTTTTTCTTTCGTGGTGATCCTCTCCAAAACATACTTAATATTTATGTCAGCAACACCATCTATTCTCGCGACCTCATCAATCTTTGAAGCCAGTTCATCATTGTTTCTGACAACAATAGTTACCATTATTGGGTAATCGCCTGTAAGTAAGGATGCCTCAACAACGAAAGGCAGTTTCTTTAGGGAGGTCTTCACCTGAGCAATGTATTGGGGGTAAGGCTTTATTTCAAGTACTGCTTCAGTAGCGTATCCTAACTTGCTGTAGTCTAAGCTAACAGTGAAGGACTTTAGGACACCTGCCTTAATCAGCCTATTTATTCTTGTGTATACTGTAGACTCCCCTATTCCTAACTCTTTCGCAAGCCTCCTGTAGGGAATCCTTGAGTTCTTAAGAAGTAAGGAAAGCATCCTTAAGTCTATCTCATCTAGGTACAACTCAATCACCAGATAAGCACTTCTCGCCGAACCTATTCTCTAAAGTAACTATGAAACCATCCTTAACTTCCTCAGCATCGATGAAGGAAAGATTCACTGACATAGCCATTTGAGGTAATTGGGTCAGTAGCTGAGGGCTAGAGAGCTTCAGGCTTATGCTTTCGCCGCAATTAAGGTTCTTTGATAATTCATTCATTAGTACCTTAAGTCTTGATAAGCTCTTAATGGTCTCCATTCATTCTCCACTGAGGAGAAGCTTACTTAAAGTCTTAAAAACTTAATCTATTCGTGAATTGCTCCTGAAGCAAGCTCACATACATTTAAGGATTTTATAAATTAAAGATAACGGTAATGTCTTTATG
>JALWQN010000010.1 GCA_027083115.1 Desulfurococcales archaeon | reverse complement strand
TCCGGTATGTTCAGTTCTTTCCCGTATTTAATTATGTGCTCATCTATTGATAGGGTAGTTACTATGATCGCGTTTTTCTCTAGGGCTAATTGAATTCCTTCATCATCTATTAGTTCGCCGTGTTCAATAGTCTTAACCCCGCCTTTCAGTGCGTTCTTTATTCCTTCAGTCCCTTCAGCATGGGCAGCGACGAATTTCTTTGCTGCTTCCGCCTCCTCAACTATGGCCCTAATCTCCTCTAAAGTGAACTGAACGTAGTCGGGCCTATCTCTCTGAGATAGTACACCCCCAGTCGTGCAGATCTTTATGAAGTCCGCGCCCTCTCTTAAGGCATACCTTGCTGCCTTCCTGCACTCGCTTGGTCCATCACAGATTAGGGTCCCGAAAGGCATCATTTTCCTAGTCGTTCTTAGGTCAACCCACTCAATAGGCAAGTAATGCTCGTCCCCATGCCCGAAGGTCTGAGTCACTATAGGGCCTGAAGCAACTATTCTTGGACCAATTATTGTTCCTTCATTAAGAGCTGGCTTAAGCCTTAACGCGATCATGCTCCCGCAATCACGGACTGTAGTGAATCCTGCCTCAATCAAGGACCTTAAGTCATTAATAACTCTAGCGACAAAGGTATCGTAAGGTAGGATCCATGGTTCACGAAACATGTCTTTCCTTAAACCAACCAAGTGGAGGTGGGCATCTATTAAGCCGGGCATAGCTGTTAAGCCAGAACCATCGATTACTTTGGATTTTACAGGTATTTGAGCTTCGCTGCTTGAGCCCGCAAACTCTATAAATTTTCCGTTGACAATCACCACGCCATTCTCGTAAGTATTCCCTAACCCATCAAAAACACGTACATTATTAATAACTATGAGTTGTTTTTCACTCATTTCAACCAGCGATATATTATGATGCGGAAGTGATAAATAAATATGTAACAAACACGTGGTTTTCCTAATTAATTAACATGACTAAGATTAAAGCATGCTTCAGCACTAAACTCAGATATGGTTTATGGTAGTTAGCAACTCAGCCTAACGTAGTTTTCACTGCCTTCCCATAACTCTACGCTAACGCCTGAAGCCTTAAATC
This sequence comes from Desulfurococcales archaeon, assembly GCA_027083115.1. Classification (GTDB taxonomy): domain Archaea; phylum Thermoproteota; class Thermoprotei_A; order Sulfolobales; family NBVN01; genus S013-73. The sequence goes on along the minus strand of JALWQN010000010.1, from coordinate 1,197 downwards.
CTAAGTCCCTTAATTTATTACGAACCTTACTACATATATCTAAACCAAGACACTCTCCTGTAGCCGCTGGTGCATCTATAGAGACAACCCTAACCCTAAAGTTACCTTCGATATTGATTGTGTCCTTATCCTTAGAGGGCACTATCAGGGAATATCTGAAGGGCTCAATGACCTCCTCAACAATTTCTCTTAGCTTACCGAAATCAATAACCCAACCACTGCTTGAGAGCTCCCCCCTAACACAAACTGATAACTTGAAAGTATGGCCATGAAGCATGGGGACACCATTAACTGGAGTGTAATGTGCTGCTTCAAAAAATAAGTCAGTTACACATGCCTCAACACACAACAAAATCACTCTCTATTACTCAACTCACTCCGGATTAATTGCTTAAGCAAAGTAACATTCCACTTAACCTTAGGAATATACTCCTCCCACTTAATGTAAGGTATGGTGAACCTCTTACCTCCTGGAGCTAGCAACCATAAATTATTTATGCCAATATCTATACCGAAATCATTACAAATAGATATTATGTTCTTTAATACTGGTCTCAAGGCAGAGAAAGGAACGGCAGCATGCACGAGTCCCTCCTTCCCAGAAAGAGAAATGACGTAGTCAGGAAATAATGGGTTTCTTACTAAGGCTTCACCAAAGCCTCTCATAACTAAGGGATCATCATACCTAGCACTAACCACAAAATCCGCATCAAAATGTCTGTAGATAGGCAAATATCTAGTTCTAATGCCTTTATGAATATTTATTATATCTTTTCTATAGTGTTTTAGTATTTTAGAAATTGATGTACCAGCACTATTAGCTAGCTCTTCTAAACTGATAAAAGGGTTCTTTTCCAATTCCTTAATAATTATCAGGTCAAGCCACATAAAACGTGTGGTTTCATTTTCTTTAATGAGAGTATAATTGATTTTATCTAAGTAGTTTATGAAGAAATTAATATCTTTTTTGAGTATCTCAAATATCTTATCTGATACTGATTGCTCAGGTTCAATAATAGATTTAATCCCGTATTTAATTAAATCAACTCTATTTCTTAGTCTCGTTGTGTATTCAAATTTTAAGAAATTGTTCTTTTCTAAAGGTAATTCAATATTTTCATTTGCTGGAACATAAAAAGTAATTCCGCCTCCAAACGGTACTACAGGAAAAGTCGCTCTTAGGAAGTAGCCAGTAGT
>JALWQN010000009.1 GCA_027083115.1 Desulfurococcales archaeon | reverse complement strand
TGTAAGTCCTCAATACCTATTTTTTTCGCTCAAGAAACTCCTTAATATGAGGGTCTTCCTTTACCACCCTAAACACTAAGCTAGTCATGCTTCTCTTTACTGGCCGTTTCTTAATTAATGACTTAACGAAAGCATCTAATTGATGGACTGACTTAAAACTCACAATTATTGCGACATCATATACTCCAGTAATGTCGTAAACAGCCCTAACGTTTGGTTCATAACTTAATTCTTTCTCTAAATCCTCTATGAATTTTCCATCCACCTGAATCAATATTAAGGCATTAATTTCGTAACCTAGCTTACCGTAATCCAGTAGTGCCGTATATTTCTGTATTATCCCAAGCGATTCTAGCTTTCTTAATCGCTCAGATATTGTTGAGGGGGATTTCCCTAACTCTCTAGCTAAGGACCTAATTCCCTCTCTCCCATGAAGGGCTATGTGCTTAAGGATTTTGAGATCTAAGTTGTCCAAGTGAACTTTATAGCTCTCAACCAATGTTCATCCTCCAGGAATAGTTTATGACTGGTAGTTAATATATTGTTCGGTATTTATTGGGGAATTACTTAATAAGCGTTCAATAATCTAGGTTATTAATACAATAATTGTTTAGAGAGGTTAAGCATAATGTCGAACAATGGAAAATGGATAGAGATGCACTACGTGGACTTGGCAGGAAGAACTCATGCGGTCTCAGTTCCTTATGATGTCCTCCATAAGGAGGTATACATAGATGCCTCATCGGTCGGTATGCTAGACATAAGCAATAGTGACTTGCTGTTAAGACCTATTGAAGGCACAATAACTGAGTTGCCTTGGGATAGAAATACTTACAGAGCATTAACAAGTATTTGGGACGGTGATTCACGGTTTTGGGGTGATTCTAGGTGGGTTGCGGAGAAAACAAGCTCTTACCTAACATCCAAAAACTATAGAGTCGTTGTTGGTGCTGAGGTAGAGTTCTTTATTCATAAAGTAAGGTATGAAGTTAATGGTGTGCACCAGTACTTAAACATAATTAATGATGAGGAAGCCCCTTACGGGATATTCTACAAGAAGAGAGCTTACCAAGCTATTGACTTAGGTAGCGTAACCTATAATTTGAGGGTTAAGGCTATCAAGTACTTGACGCTTATGGGTATTAATGTTAAGAAAGCACATCATGAGGTAGCCCCAAACCAGTCAGAGCTTGTCACTCCTTCAGGAAGCCCTGAGGTAGTAGGGGATCATATAGTGACTTTAAAATACGTTGTCAGGAAAGTAGCTGGTGAATTGGGTTATGTAGCTAACTTTATGCCCAAGCCGATCGCCAACGATAATGGTTCGGGGATGCACGTGCATGTTAGCTTATGGACTGGTAACTCAAACTTTTTCTGGGATAGTGAAGATAACATTAGTCAGTTAGGTAGGTACTTTATAGGCGGTATACTGGAGCATGGACGTTCCTTAGCCGCGATTGTTGCTCCAACAGTGAATTCATATAAGAGACTAGTTCCAGGTTATGAGGCACCCATATATTTAGCTTGGGGGTTCAGCAATAGGTCAGTAGCTGTAAGAATCCCCAAGACCTTAGGCCCAAGTGGAGCAAGAATAGAATTTAGGGTGCCTGACCCTCTCGCTAACCCCTACCTTGCCTTATCAGCTATAACCTTGGCAGGTCTAGATGGTGTCCAAAAGAAAATAGATCCTGGAGACCCGCTGGAAACGAACTCCTATATGCTAAGGAGTTGGGAAATAAAGGAATTAGGGATTAAGTTATTGCCTGAAAACCTGATGAGGGCTGTTGAAGAGCTCGAGACAGATAACTCATACTTAAGGCCTGTATTTCCTAAGGAACTGTTAAGTAAGTACATAGAAATAAAAAAAGCTGAGGCATTAAAAGTTAACTCAGTTCCTACACCTGCTGAGTTTGCTGAATACCTTTGGTGGTGAATCACTAGCAAATCTTTGTTCCTGCCTTAACCGGCTTCTCAACCGTAAGAATTACTGGTGTGTCTCCCTTACTGCACCCTGCAGCAAGAATCATTCCGTTGGATTCATAGCCCATCATAACTTTTGGCTCAAGATTGGCTACGACCACGACGTACTTGTCTTTCAGGTCTTCTGGGGAATACCATTCAGCCAGACCTGCAATAACTTGCCTTTTTTCTGAACCTAGATCCACAATCAGCTTAATTAATTTCCTGGAGCCGGGAATCTTTTCTGCCTCCACTACATGCCCAACTCTTAAGTCAATCTTAGCGAAATCCTTTAGGGAGATTCTATCGCTCACTTTAACCACCCGATATAGTGAATTAACTATAGGTATAAAGGATATCGTGAGTTACTATGGTGTCTGTCCTGATTCACTTGCTTTATTGGTTTTTGAAGAGGATGCCGGGTTTGTGGAGGTAGAACTAGCAGTTAAGGTTATTCTTTGCTCAGCTTCCTTAGGCCTGAACTTAACTACGTAGGGGACAACGCCATCTAGTGTGGGGGCTGTTCTCCTTACTGTCGCAACAACCTCCATACCGATCTCCATGTCCTCAGGTTTCACGTCCGTTAGTTGCGCAAGCACTCTAGCATCACCTAACTTAATCAAAGCAACAATTAATGGAGCTTGATCCTCAAATCCCTTTATAGGTACGTTAAGTACTGTATAAGTTAGGACCTTCCCTTCCTTGGGTAGTTCCTCCCTAACAACATTTCTGGAACCGCATTTAGGGCATGCAGCTTTAGGTGGGAAAGAGACGTATCCGCAATCCAGGCATCTAGTAGCCCTTAAACGAAGTAACGTTGATCTTAATCTCCATATCCTTTGGATTGTTGTCACATAATCACCTCGTATAAATAAGTGTTATTACGTTAGACCCTACGCCCCCCACATTTTGTGACAAACCGATATCTCCATTTACCTGCATTCCTGGGAAATCACCTCTTAGCTGCATCGCTATTTCTGCAGCCTGATAAACTCCAGTAGCACCTACCGGATGACCTCTGGACTTTAGCCCTCCTGAAGGATTAATGACCGGTCTATCTCCTTTCCTAAATCTTCCCTCAGCCCAAAGCTTAGGGGCTGTTCCTTTCTCAGCAAAACCTATTTCCTCCAACGTTATGGCAGCAATTATACTGTAGGCATCGTGTATTTCAGCTATATCGACTTGCTTAGCCTCCTTCTTAGCCATCTTAAACGCCCTCTCGGCAGACAGCCTTGAAGCATACAACCTATCTAACTCAAACCTAGATGACAGGTCAGGACTGTCGACGGCGTCCCCAACACCGCTTATTTTTATTGGGGAATCGTTAATGCTCTTGAACTTCTCCGAAGTAAGCATTACTGCGGCAGCACCATCACTTAAGGGGCACGAATCATAAAGCCTTATTGGGTCAGCAATTACTGGAGAATTAATTACTTCATCAAGGGTTATTTTCTTCCTTAATTGTGCGAAGGGATTGTAGTAGCCGTTCTCATGCATCATGACAGGCCACCAGGCCATCTCTTCCCTAGAGATCCCGTATCTATCCATGTAGTACCTCATAACTAAAGCATTCAGTCCAGCAAAGCTAATTCCGTAAATCAGTTCGTAGTCTGCGTCTGCTGCGTAGGCAAGACCCCTAGTGGTGTCTGGGGTGGGTCTCTCGTGAAGTTTCTCAACACCAACAACCAAGACCTTATCGAATAGACCTGAAGCAACTAGCGAGTAGCCTGCAACAAGTGCTGAACCTCCCGAGCTACAGGCGCTTTCCGTCTTGAACCCGCTTATGCCCCTAAGGCCTGAGTGATCAGCAATTAAGGCAGCCAGATTCTCCTGCTCTACTAGGCTACTCAACATATTTCCTACGACTATCGCCTGAGGTTTCTCTCCGCCAGCATCATCAATCGCCTTAAGAACAGCTTCGGAAGCTAGGTCCCTTAATGATAAGTGAGTGTGTTTTCCTACTCTAGTCATCCCAACGCCAACAATATATACGCTCTTCAAATAGCCCACCTCTCATCGCGCTTAAGGATAAGAGCGTAAATCCCTCCACTTCCAGACTCATAAACGAATAAGACCTCGTCAGCATCCTTACACCTCTCTAATGCGCTAATCATCGAGAAGGCTGCAGCGAGATTTCCTTCAAAACCCTTGTTCACTACCTCAAGAGCAGGGCTAATGTCGACGTCCTTAAGCTTTAAGGAATTAACGGCTTTAATGAGTATCTTCTCTTTCCTTAAGTACCCACTGATTATTCTTAAGTTATGTTTCTTGGATTTCTTGGAGTGAAAGAATTTCCTGAGTAGACCAGGCATTTTGCTTAAGGCAATCTCGGACAGGAGGTCAGAAAGGGCTCTCTCATCAGTTATCGTTGTTCTCAAGAAACCCATTGACTCCTTCCTGAATTCGTGGGCTAAGATCTTTATTGGACCACGTTTCCGAAACATAATAGCTGCTGAGCCTGCTGGAGGCTTAGTTCTAACCACAACCAGGACAGAAGGTAGGGCGTTAAGGGAGTACTCTATAGCATCATCTATTGTTGTGAATGTGGAAACTATAGATGTAGGTGACTCAATAAGCTCAGCAACTATATGGAAGTCAGTTGGTTGTTGATGATCATCAACAACAAAAATCAGTCTTGTTCCAGTAGGTAAGTCAAGCTTACTTAAGACCTCATATGCCATAGACACTTCGTCCTCATCCTTAGATGGCGCAGGAACCTCTTTACCATTAACTACAGCGGTTGATATGGGTATGTAGGTAACCCATTCTCTAATGAATGTCATGATCTAACCTCACACCTATGAACCATAGATTATTGAATTCCTTTTATTGTTTAGGGTTTAATTATTCTAGGTCATTAAGGCATAGAATGAATGCGAAGTAGTGAGGGTATTGATTTGAGCGAAAGAAGAGAGAAGGCTCTGTACGCTATTGGTTTAGCGGTGGGTGTTGTCATATATGCCCTCATATTTATTTATGTCTACAAAGGAAACGTAGCCTACTTTATTGAGTTAATAGCTAAGGGTAACCCTAGGGATATCGTTATTGCTTACCTGGGTAGGGTAGCTTACTTAGTTCTAGAAGGCTTAATATGGTGGTCAATACTAAGGATGTTCCATAAGGTGAACGTAATTAAGGTGTGTGAGGTGATGTTTGCAGCAATATTCGTTGAATTCATTATTCCTATCGGGGGAGCTACTGAAGTTGCTCGCTATTTGCTAGCCACTAAACTAAAACTAACAGATAGGGAAGGGGCTGCCGCCTCAATATTTGCTCATCGGCTAATTAACTCCACAGCAATACTTTTAACAACATTCATATCCTTCTTCATGATTAATGCCCCATTAAGTCTTTACGTTGGTCTAGGTATACCTGCATTAATTATTTTCGGAGGTAACGTAGCTCTTTATCTGCTTCCTCGATATAAGTGGGTTGAGAAATACGGTGACAGGTTCCTTAAGAAAGTAGGCCTATCAATTGAAGGTATGTCAGAGAATTACAGGTTCAGAATCTCGCAAATAAAGAGGGCATACCCATTACTTGCTTTGGCATTCGGGTTGGCCGTGCTCGAGAGGCTTGCTAATGCAGTTTTCGGCATAGGTATAGCAGGAATTATAGGGCTTAACTTATCGTTACCTAAATCATTACTTGCTTTTGACTCACTATATACAGTTATGTGGTTATTTCCAGCTATGACGCCAGGCGGAATAGGCGTTTTCGAGTTCTTCCAAACAGGTTTACTGACGTTTTTAGGTATTGGTGTGGCTGAAGCCGCAACAATAAGCATAATAACAAGAATTTACTATATTATAGGCGAGTATCCTTTCTTCGCAGTCTCTGCTTTTGCGTTAGGATACAGTGGTTCAGGATTGATTAAGCAACTAATTAAGGCTAGGGAGGCAGGGGAAGAGATCGCTGAAGAAAACCAAGCAAACAAAGAATCAATTAATAACTCTGGAACATAAACAATTAACCTGGTGCATTGATTGAGCGAGTTAAAGAGCAGGATTATTGATGCTTTAAAGCAGGTTTATGATCCTGAAATACCCATTAATGTTTGGGATCTTGGGCTCATATACAAGCTTGAAGTAAGTGGTGATGGAAAGGTATTCGTTAGATTGACGCTTACTTCCCCAACATGCCCTGTTGCTGGGCAGGTCATAAGCAATATAGTACAGACAATTCAGTTAATACCTGGAGTGAAGGATGTTGATGCTGAACTGGTGTTCGATCCTCCATGGAACTTAACTATGGTTACACCTGAAGGCAGGGAACTCCTGAAACAAATTTATGGCCGTGATATTGTGGAGGAATATATTAAGGAACAATCCAGTAAAGAAGAGGGCGCTAAGGATGCCGGTGCATGAGCATAGGGAGGCCTCGAGGCTTATAGAGGTAAAGTTTTGTTTGATAGTTACTAGTGACTCGATACTTAAGGGATCGAAGAAGGATGAAGTTACTGGCTTAGTGAGATCCTACCTTGATTCGGTGGGTTTAAGACTAGTTCAAAACACGATAGTTCCTAATGACTGCAGGAAGATTGCTGAGGTAGTAAAAGAATACTCTAGGAAGTGCGACATTGTTGTAGTTACTGGAGGGACTGGAATAGGGGATAAGGATGTTTCTGTTGAGGCAGTGAAGGGGTTATGTAGTAAAGAAATGCCTGGTTTTGGGGAGCTCTTCAGGTATTTGACCTACTTAAATCACGGTTCGGCAGCAATAATGAGCCGTGCGATGGCGTGTAGAGTAAATTACTCAGTAGTGTTCGTTACTCCAGGATCGAAGGACGCTGTTAATCTAGCTCTTACGAAATTAATAGTTCCTGAAAGCAGACACATAGCTTACGAGCTTAGAAGGAAGTAATTATTCCTTACCTTCTTCAGCGGGGATTTTTGAGTAATCCTTCATTAAGTTCATGACGTCCTCCTCAAGTACTTGGGGATACATGATAAGTAACGAATCTCCGGGATTAGCTGATAATTTCCCCATATTGTATGGAGTTATCGCAATCCACTCTCCTTTCTTCTTTACTGCCAGTATTGAGGCATCGAGGTCTTCGAGCCTATCCTGGAAGTCTTTGATATTAAGTCCTTTATTAATCATGAATGATCTGACTCTCTCACCTGTTGACTCAACTATTTGAGATAAAACATCCCTGTAAACATCCTTTGCAGGCAAGGTTAGGGTGTAAGTGACGGCATCCGTTACGTCCTCTAACCTAGTTACTAGGGAAATTAAGCTGAACTTGTTTCTGGCGTCCAAAACGTTTGTTCTCATTATTTTTTCAGAAACCTTTAACCTTAAGGTATCTACAAACATTTCTATCTCCATAACTTCCTCAATCATGCTTGGGTCCTGGGCTTTCAGTTGGTAGTGGGCTAAGTCATTCAGGAGCTTAACAATATCTATCATAGAATCTATTGATGATACAATTTCCTTGACGTCTTTAGGAGGCATTACCCCCTCAATCTGAGGTAAACCAACTTCCTTCAGTAAGTCATTGATGTTTTCCTTAACTCCCGTGACGTAGACTCTATCTTTCTGATGGAGTACTGTCTCATCCTCAGGTATAAGTATCCACTCATTTCTCCGGAGGAGAGCTATAGGCTCAACAGCAAACTCTTCCTTTATCCATCCAATGGTTTTACCGTTGAATAAGTCGCCATTTAAGGTTGAGGTTATGACATCGCTTAGACATACATAGTAGCTGTAGAGTTGTTTGCTAGGGCTATAGCCCATTAGGGACAGATAAGCAAGATCCTTAAAGGAATCTGTTATTTTGTCTATCCCCGACACGTAAATGTAAAGAGGTATGGCTCCCATGGCTTTATCTACGTCATGGCCAACAGTAAGAGACACATGAGCCAATATTTGGTAGGCTATGTTATCCAGCATATGCTCAAGTTCTATCATGTGCTTGGATATAGAGTTTTCTCCAGATAAGAAGGCATAGGTGCCAAGATCAACAACTGCATTAACGTAGGCGTTCATCTCGGCCAGAGCTTCACTTACTGTGACGGGCTCATACTTTGGTGTTTTGGGCTTGAAATGGAGTTTTTTGTGAAGTTCCTCATTAATTTCAGGCCAGCTACTCATGCCTTCCTTACTTACCTCCCCTTAAAGGATTGTTTAGGAGGAGTTTAAATATATGGTATCTTTACATTTGGTTAGGTCTTTATGCTGGCAGGAGACTGTATTCCCAACTGCTTGAAGATCTCGTTGGCTATGCCTTTCTTAAAAAGGTACGCATCTAATGCTTTAATGCTGATTGTTTTGCTTCCCTCATAGAGGTGAGCAGTTAATTGCTTGAGTGACATGCTTAGAAGCATATGAGCTGGGATCCATTCGGTAGGTGGTACTCCTTTATTTAGGCAAAGTTTCTTCAGTATTTCTCTTAGGATACTTAAATTTGTTCTGTAGATAGCTTCAGGAACGTTTGCCTTGCCTGGGAGAAAGGGTAAGTAAAGGACACTCTTAGGCACTATAGGTTGCCAATACTCTTCTGGGGTGTCTTTCTTGAGTGTCTCAACCGCTTTCTTTTCATCCTTAAGCAGGTTATTCAGCTTTAGAGCGTCTTGGACGAATGTAATCTGGCTGCATTTTTCGTGGGTGAGTATGGGTGCAGATATTGTGGGTGATGGGATCAGCCTAATTTTCTTGCTTAGTTTACGTATTATGAGGAACCTAGGTAATAAGGATTTTGCTTTAGCTGCCGTATAGCAGTCCAGCAAATAGTATTCCTTACCGCAATATTTGCAGTTGCTGAACTTAGCGAGGGCAATAGGATACCAAATAAGTATGTTGTTGTTTTCTCTTCCAGGCTTAGCTTCGATGAACGTTTCTTAACTCCCTCACCAGAGTTAGGGGTTTAAAACCTAAAATCCTTATCCATATTTGTGGCTTATAATTTCAGGAAGGGATAAACCCTAGAGACTGGTGAAGGTGATGAAGGATCAGGTAATCCTCCCTAGGAGAATGTATCTAATCGTTGAGGAGGTGGCTAAAACCCGTAAAGCTAGTGCTGACGATATTGCTAAGGCTTTAGGCAAGAGAAAAGAGGATATAATGAGGGATTTAGCGGAGCTTGAGACTAAAGAATTAATTAAGACTCGCCACGTAAGCAAGTTCATAATAAAGTTATCTCATGACGGAATGAACTATTTAGTTTCTGGCCTTCCTGAAGAAAAATTTGTGAAGGCCCTTAAGAAATTAGGAGGTACCGCCGAATTAAAAAATATAATGGATGAGGTTGGATTAAGCAGGAACGAGTTCTCTGCGGTTTTAGGTAGGCTTCGGAAGCTAGGCCTTATATCCG
>JALWQN010000008.1 GCA_027083115.1 Desulfurococcales archaeon | reverse complement strand
CCATTAAGGAATTAACCTCGATCACTAAATAGGAATTTTCGAGTAAGTGCTTTTTGCGTTCCTTAAGTTCTTTATTATTTCAAGTCCTCTTTTCGTAATCTTTATTGCTGTACCATCACCTTCCTTAACTTCAGCAATCAGGCCCAATGATTCAAGCATTTTAAGATCTTCTTCTAGTTCTTTCGAGTAAGGGCCGAAAGAGTAAGTGATGAACCTGTATCCTGAATCAACACTTCTTTTTTTCTGCAGGTTATGGATTAGTTTATGGACTGTAATCCTACCTTTAATTTCTTTATATTCGCCGATAACCCTGAGTATTTTTAGTGGTTCAGGTAGCTCCTCCATCTCACCACCAAAAAGAAAATATGGCCTTAACCCCATAAAAGGAGAGTCCCTCAATAAATATTATGTCCTGTTAAGTAATCTCAAAAATACTTGCCTGATAAAGTAATACTTTATTTCGGCGGTTACTTAATATTTAAGAGTTCACTTATGGAAATCGTAATAGAAGTCTGGACCTACTAAATACATAAAGGTGATGTAGCAAATTATCAAGGTATCTGTTAGGGGGAGAAAAGAATGTCGTTTCAAATGAGTAGGAAACAGTGGATCCTCTCACTGACTTACGGTCAAATAATTATTGTTGTTCTCACAATACTGAATGTTTTCTATCCACAATACCTAAGCTACTGGTTCATGATCTTCATAGCTGTAATGTTTGTTTATATGTATTTCATGATGAGGAGTCAGCTTAAGCATATAACAAGTAAGGAAGCCAAAGAAATTAAGACTGGAAGGCTTCTCTACAAGAGTAAGTCAGACGAAATTAGACAGCTCCAAGTTAGGGATAAGGAATTGGTGAAGGAACTGAAGCCAATGATGAAATACACTTTCCTCAGCTTCATTATTTTGATAGCTACGTTCGCATGGTATCCTATATATTTCGGTTATGCTGGCAAGATCTCTTCAGGGGCCGATATAGCTACTAAAATAATTGTTTATCTACTGGGCTACGAAACACCTTATGCGTTTGTAATGGGAACAAACTTAATTAGTCGTAGAGGTATGCAGGAAGTTGTGCAAGTCCTTAATAGTTATGAAATATATGATAAGGGATTACTAGGTATGGGCCTAACAATGAAATTTCCTGCCGGTGATGTACCGTACAGAGTTATTGCTAATCGCTCAAGAAAGTTTGTTCAGTTTGAGGAGAAGAAAGGTAAGGTCACTGTTAAATATAGATTATACACTAAGTCGGTTGACAGAATTATTGATATTCTTAAGAGATATGGAAAACTAAGAAACATTAAAGTGGAAGGTGGGGCGAAAGAAGATACTATCTAGTAGTATGATGAGTTATAATAATCGTTAACAAAAATGTTTTAAGTCTATAGGTAGGTTGGATAGACATATGAGAGCACGTACTACCTTAATCTTCCCGCTTGTGGTTTTGCTCTTTATTGTTATTGGTCTCTTTCCCGAAACTCGTTCAGGAACTACTCCTATAGTTATCCAGAAAGACAAGAACATTATTGTTGTTGAAAGTCACGACTTACGTGTGTTTTTCAATAATGGCGTATCGCTCATTGAATCATTCCCTAATACATCAATAATTAGCGGGTTATTTGATGGTCATCTACTTTATTTAGTGGGCACATTCCGTGGGCATCCATCACTTTTTATTCTTGATCCCCTAAACTTATCGTTAGCTAAAGTTTACTATATACCTAATAAAAGTGGTGTGTTATTTTCACTATCTTCAATTAAAGGAAAAGTAATTTGTGTAGGATACATTAAGGAAGGTGTTACTTATGATGGGCTAGAACTCATTATTGACTCAGACTCTGAGCTAAGTAAAGGATTTATATATAGTGCTTCCCTACATAATATTTCAGTACCTACATACTTTCGCGATATTGCGGTCGGGGAAAAAGAAACCATAATTGTTGGGGATGCTTATTGGAAAGGAATTTATTTTCCCTCAATAGTGGTTCAAGATAGTGAGGCGACAACAATCCTAAGTTGGCGAATGTATGTTACTACATCGTCATTTACTTCACTAAGTAATAGCAACTTTGTTGTTAAGGGATTACTCACAAATTCTACTGAAAAGGTTTATCTTTTGATTGAAAAGAGGGATGCACTGTATTTGAGCAAACTTGTGGATAATAGCTTATTATTGAAGAGAATTGAAGGGAAGTATAGTGATTCCCAGATCATTAAAAAAGGAAATACTTCATGGTTCGTACTAGCGTGTTTGGAGAATAGCTCTAAAGTATTGATAACTAACGAAAGCATCTGTTCTCTCGACCTTAAGAGCAACTACTTTTTTGTTAAAGACCATCATTTGCTGTACATAAGCAATTCAGGAAAATTTCTGGAAGCCTGCATGTCAGGATGCTCCACCCTTAAGTTTGTTGGGAAAATACTAAATCTCACGCCCATTAATCTATTTTATAAGTTCTACGAAACACCTATCTCTATGAGTGAAGTGGGGCTAAATGTATCTTCTTACGAAAAAGTTAATGCCTCAATTACGGGAGAGCATCTTAACGTTAACAAAACTATTGCGGGTGGGGTGACGATATCCCAAGAAATAAATAGGTCATCGAGTCCATTAGGTACTTTTATAGGGAGAAGTATAGGACTATTTATTGCTGGTGTGGCCTTACTAATCTTGTCTTACTTTATCAAGCACAAGATAAGTTAATGAGTAAAGCAGACAATACTTTTAAATTAACCCAGTTAAAAATCCTAGAGGTGTGAGGGTTTGAAAGATGCTATTGGTATAGCAGGCAAGCTTCTGAAGGAGGGAAAACCTGTATTAATTCATGACTCAGGTTATAGAGAAAATGAGGTGGACATGGTTTTTTATGCACCAACAATTAAGGTTAACTCTATAACCCTATTAAGGAAGTTAGCGGGTGGATTGGTCTGTTACTCGATGCCTTTAAAGGTGGGTGATCTTTTAGGGTTGAAGTACATGAGCGATATATTGAGGACAACTGGATACACGAAGTTAACTAATAAAGTCCTGGGTTATGGGGACCCACCTAACTTTAGTTTATGGGTAAATTATAAGGATGTTGTGACTGGTATAAGAGACGCAGATAGAGCAAGAACCATTAAGGAACTAGATAAGGTGGTCGAGCTTGCTATTGAAGGGAGAATTAATGAAGCAAGGAATAAATTCTACTCTGAGTTTATAGCTCCTGGGCATGTGCCCATTCTTCTTGGGAGAGGACTGGAAGTTAGGCGTGGTCATACGGAATTATCGCTTGCTTTAATGGAGTTGAACGGATTAAGACCTAGTTCAGTCATTGCTGAAATGCTTGATGAAGGAGGTGCTCTTTCCGTAGAGAAAGCCTACAGCATTGCGGAAAATTTGGGAACAGTTCTTATTGAGGGTGATGAAATAATTTATTTTTGGAGCAATAAATGATGCGATGGCTGAATACCGTTATTAGGGTTGGTTCCCCAATATTTTCAGGGAAAGGGTTTGCCTGAAGTTAAATTGGAGCTCGACGAGAAGGCAATGAAAAAATTGCTTGAGAAATTTCCTGGTGAGCCTATAGATAAAGCTGTCGAAAAAGCGGTTAAGGAATCAATAAGTACGGAGAAGCTAGCGGGTATTAAGGAACTAGAGGAGGAAATAGAGAGCATTCATTTAGTAATACATAATTTGCAGCGTATAGTCACTACTACAGGCGACTTACTTAATTCCTATTCCCAAGTTCTTAATGACATTAGGCTTAAGTTAACTGAACTAATTGGTAAGGTAGATGATTTAGAATCTAAGGTTAATGAGTTAAGTGCTAAGTTAGGGGAATCTAAAATCCAGGCAGCGCCTAAGCCTGAGGCAGTTCCTCATGAGGCACGCGAGTCACCTAGAGAAAGAAGTAAAGAGAGAAGGACTTCTGCCATAGAGATATTGAAGAAACAGAAAGTGATGTTTGAAGCAGATCTGGCTTCCAAAATCAGGAATAGAGATGCTTTCTTTGAAAGGCTAAGAAGAGATGGAGCTCTTGTTCTTTCACTAACAGACCAAAGGGTTGCGATAGATCCAGAGTATTGGCAGGACTTCTTATCAAAGTTAAAGGGTTTGGATACGAATTCAGAGAAAGAAATTCATGAAGTTTTGGGTAAGGTTGGTTCAGAGCTTTTGAAGGCGCTATCCAAGAATGCTTTAGCGTATTTTGATGCTACTAAGAAAAGGTGGGTTGTTCTTCTGGAATGACTTCAGTTCTTCTTAGGTAAGCCAAAAACCTTAGGTTCTTTCTCACCCTCCCTTAACAGTCCCCAGGGCATTGCTTGAGTATTATATCCTGCAGCGAAATCGCTTGTTGACGTGACTACGATCACTCCTGCAGTGTTAGGGCCCTGAAGTGAAGTGTGCTTCATTAATGCCCACTTAACAGCTGTCTCGGGAGTTACTCCCTTTTCTATCAGCTTAACAGTTTCTAGTGTTAGGAAAGTGGAAATAATGGTTTCTCCTATTCCAGTAGCAACTGCTGCAGCCATAGTGGAGGCGTAGAAGCCTGCACCAGGTATTGCTGAGTCCCCGACACGTCCTGGGAACTTCAGCATCACACCACCAGTACTCACTGCTGCAGCAACCCTGCCTTCTTTATCGACAGCCACGGCTCCTACAGTATCAGAGATACCTAATTCCTTAGCTAACTTATAGCTTTTCCCATACCTCAGACTCAGTTTCTGGTTACTAAGAGACAATAGCTTACGGTATCTTTCAATAACCCTTTGGGAGGGTCCAGGATGCTTTTCTAAACCTAGTCTTTTAGCTAAATCGTCCGCTGCTTCCCCGGCCAATAAAATGTGGTCCGTTAGCTCCATGACTTTTCTTGCTAGCAGTATTGGGTTTTTTGGGTAAGTCACGGCTGCAACAGCTCCTGCTCTTCTGGTTAGTCCATCCATTACCCCAGCATCCATGGTTATATTACCTGCAAGGTCAACTACTGAACCTAAGCCAGCATTAAGAATTCCCGAGTCTTCAAGAACTTTTGTTGCAGTGACGGCACCATCGATCGCATTGCCTTCCTGAAGAGCTTTAAGTCCTTCCTGAAGAGCTTCTTTAATTACTTTAATAACGTCGTTGATATTCAAAGTACGCCAGGTTCCTGCTCCTGCATGAACTAAGATAGTAGCTCTCAACTTAATGAACCAAATATTTTTGGAGTTTAGAGAAATAAAATTTATTGGTATCTGCTTAGACCTAGCCAATTAAGCAACTGCATGTATGCGTGGGTTTTTGCAATATTCTTTGCCCCCTCAGGACCAGGCTTCTTCATGAAGAATGCATTAACCTCATATACGGTCCCTGAAAGTCCTTTATCTACTGCTATCTTACCTAGCCTTATTAAGTCAACCAGCATTCCAGCTAAGGCAGGTGAATCATTTATTCTAGCACTAATGAATAGTGAATCCCTAAATCCGTTGAAGCTAATCCACTCCAGATGCATTGCTACGTATTTCTTATCTCCTAGGGGCTGCAGGTATCCTGTTGGCTTAATGTAATGTGGTGCGTCATAACCCAGTATGTCTGCGACCATACTGCTTTTTGTGTTTTCTTTCATTTTATTTCTTTTAGGCTGGGTTAATGCTAGGAAGTCAGTGTTGCCTCCGATATTGAACTGAACTACGAACTCGACAAATCTGTTTCTTTGTGCCATATGTTCAAGTAAGTCCGATGTTAGGGGAGTAGCCCCAGTTGCCCCATCATCTCCAAAAGCGATTGCCCCAGTCTCGTTAAAGAGCTCAATAAGTCCTGGGTTATTAGCTACTGGTGTAGGAATAGCATTAACAAAGGTTACTTTTCTTCCGCTTTGTTTAGCGTATTGTGTAGCTGCGTACGCGTAGGCGTGTGTTGCTGGAGCTTTCCCATCAAGTATAGCGGAGACTGCTTCTTCCTTACTTTTGTATGCTCTACCTTCTTCAGTGGTTATTACATTGATTATTACGTCAGGCTTTAATTCTGCCCACTCATTAACTAATTCATCAATTGCATCCTTCACACTTCTTCCTTCCTCAAGACCTGTTGCTTTAATTGGTAGGCCTTCAGCTGATTTCAAATGTATGCCTTTCTTGATTGGGATATCTTTAAGGGTTTCAGGTAAGTCATATTCCTTGCCAAAAATTTCAGCCCCAGCATCAAATAGCGTTTTCCCTACCTTGCTCGAGTCGATATCGTAGGCACTAACTATATTTATATCTTCTATTTTGTAAGGTAATGGATACTTGGCTAAAGGTATGCCGTATTTGCCAACCAGTCCTTTCTTTATTCTTTCTAAACCTACAGCTAAGTATGTGCCGACATATCCTGAACCTAATAATATAGCTCTAATCACTTTGATCACCTCCTATACTTCAGCAATAAATAGCTGAGCTGATTTATATTTACCTGTATAAATATAAATTTTTACTCAATGGTTAAATTTAAAGATTAATTAGTTAAAAACATCAGCATTTTATAACTTCTTCCTTGGCTGTTGGTTTTAATGGTATAATACATATGAATTCAAAAGGTTCATTTCCTTCATTAATATATTCATGCTCGACATTTGGTGGTATGAAGATGAACATTCCTTGATCCACTAGGTACCATTTACTTCCTATCCTTAATTTCCCAGTTCCTCTCACTACAAAAATTTCGTGTTCCCACGGGTGGTGATGCCCAAATATTTTCCCTCCCGGTAGTATCTGAAAGTATCTCATAGCGGCCGCTCTGGCCCCATCATCCTCCCTAATTAACCACTTGATAGTTGACTTTATACCCATGTTCTCTGGTAGCTCTTCAGCTTTAACCTCTGAAAAATGCATAACTTTTTCTCCACAAGACATATGAAAGCACCGATAACTAGTTAGGGCGAAGTTAAAATCTTTCTTTAAATCTCTATCTTTAAGGCTTTCCTAACCTCATCAACTACAAGGATAGGGAGAGCAGTAAGTAGAGCTACAGAAAGTACTGGAGGAGGTAATGGTATTGCTTGAAACATAGCGTTTAGGCCAGGGAGGTAAAGCACCATGAGTTGAAGGGCTGCTGAAGCAATTAAAGCTGGTAGTAACCACTTGTTGAATGGCCTCCACCACATAGGGAGTTTTTCCGATCTTGATGTAAAAGCTCTGCTAAACTCGCTGAATGCTAATGCAGTGAATACTAAAGTACGGGCTTCGGGAATTCCGTAAGCCTTTAGACCCCAATAAAAAATAAGCAGGTTAGTTAAGCCTATTAATCCTCCTAAGAAGGAGAAATAAAGCAATTTTTTGTTCGTGATGAAGGAAGAAGTCCTTTTTCTAGGTGATTTTCTCATTAGGCCAGGTTCAGGAGGTTCAGCACTTAAGGCTAAAGCAGGCAGTGAGTCTGTCGTTATATTCACCCACAGTAGCTGAGGTGCAGTTAAGGGTGTTGGAAATTCTGAAAGCTCGGCAAACAATATAGTAGTGACTTCACCTAAGTTGGCCGGCAGAAGATAATTGATCGGTTTCTTGAGGTTCTCATAAATCACTCGCCCTTCCTCAACAGCCTTAACGATAGTGACGAAGTTATCGTCTTTCAAAATTATTTTGGAGACTTCCTTTGCGACATCAGTACCTCTAATGCCCATAGCAATACCTATGTCAGCCTCCTTCAAAGCAGGCGCATCATTTACTCCATCGCCAGTCATCGCTACAATATGGCCTTTAGACTTCAAAGCCTCAACAATTCTTCTTTTATGGTCAGGCCTTACCCTAGCGAAAACGTTGACCTTGTCTATGAGGTCCTTAAGTTCCTCATCACTTAAGCTATCCAGCTCTTGCCCATCCAATATTATGGAATCCTTCTCTAACAAACCGATTTCTTTCGCTATGTAGGCTGCTGTCAGTCTATGATCTCCTGTAATCATGATTACTTTAATTCCAGCATTCCTTAGTTCTTCAACGGCTTCCTTAACTCCTTCCCTAGGAGGATCAATCATACCAAGCAAAGCCATAAAACAAAGGCCATCCTCGACAGAATTGGGATTATTAATATCCGTTAATTCCTCCTTCGTAACCTCCTTAAAAGCAATACCCAAGACCCTATATCCTTGGGATGCCATGTTATCTATGATTTGTTTTAGTTTATTCCTTAGCCTCTCATTCATAGACTTAACCATATTATTCCGGTTAATCACATTAGCAGAAATATCAAGCAATAATTCTGGTGCTCCTGAAGAAATTATTAAGTATTTATCCCCCATATTGTGTATAGTGGTTTTCCTTTTCCTTCGTCTATCGAAGGGAAAAACCTTAACTATTCTAGGTTCTGTGGTGCGAACATGCTCTAGTCCTAAGACCTTTGCTGAAAGCACTAACGCAGCTCCTTCGGTCGGTGAACCTTTTACTGTCCATTTACTGTCCTCCTTAATTAGCTCTACATCAGGTGTCACATGCATTACTAAGTATTTAGCTAACTTTCTTAAGGAAGCTCCAGAGGCGTTGCTTTCATAAATGATTTCTCCTTTGGGATCATAACCTACGCCTGTTATCTTAACAAATTCTCCTTCAATCCAAACAGTTTTCACTGTCATCTCTCCCTTAGTTATGGTTCCGGTTTTATCAGAAGCTATTACATCACAAGCACCTAAGGTCTCTATCGCACCTAGCTCCCTAACTATAGCGTTTCTTTTAGCCATTCTATAAGCCCCTAAGGCAAGTATAGTTGTTGCTACTGCAGGTAAGCTTTCTGGGATAGCAGCTACGGCTAGAGCTATCGAAATTAATAATGCGTTAATAAGTGTCATTCCTTCCATAAATATGGAAGTGACGAAGATTAAGGAGCTTATGCCCAGAACTATCACTCCAAGCTTCTTTCCTAACTTATCGAGTTCCTCCTCAAGTAAAGATTTCTTCTCCTTAATCTGAGATAAGGACTTAGCTATCTTCCCTAATTCAGTCCTGTTCCCTGTAGCAACAACTACGGCATAACCTTTTCCCATAACTACGAATGTCCCCATAAAAACCATATTGATTCTTTCGCTAAGTGGGGTTTCATCACGTAAGATGATCTCATGATCCTTTAGCACAGGCGTTGATTCGCCAGTTAATGGGGACTCATCAACCTGGAATCCCTCACTGAAAATCAGCCTTGCATCAGCAGGCACTTTATCGCCAGCAGAGAGCATAATGACATCGCCAGGAACTAAATCTTCAGCCTTTACTTCAGTAATTCTTCCGTTCCTCAATACTTTGGCTTTAGGAGCTGCCATCTTCTTGAGAGCTTGCATAGCCTTTTCAGCACGAAACTCCTGAATAAAACCGGAGACCCCCATCAAAATAACTGCTAGGC
>JALWQN010000007.1 GCA_027083115.1 Desulfurococcales archaeon | reverse complement strand
ATTTAGGACAATAAGCATAGGCCTTATTCTTTCCAAGTAAGAGTCCTTACTTAACGTTAGAGTGTGGGAGATCGGTATGTTTTTTTCGAATCCCTTAATTACTGACGCATAAATCCCGTATGTAGGGTTTCGGACAACATACTTACTTAATATATTTAATGATATAGGAACTAAGGAGAAAGCAACCTCATGGTCTGAGGGCTTTTTAGGAATCTTAACCTTGAGAAGGAGCTTTAAGCTATGATCCCTAACATTACCCAAATCCTGTGTGTACTTGCTTAATGTCGCCAGTAACCTGTAAGAAAAGAAGCTTTCTTTAGGTTTCCTGTAGGATATGAAGTAAGTTCTAACTCCTCTGAAGAGATTGCTCCATAATACCTTAACATCAACTAATCTCCGCTCCAATTTCCTCCCTACGCAATATTTCATTCTGAAGGAATTAAACAATTCCTGAAGAATTCATTAATTAGTTAATCAGGGATCCAGCGCATCAGATAAAATAAGTGGATTAGGCACTGAAACACCAATTGTGTTAAGTGCTTTAATCAATTCTTTTCTAGTGATGTCAGGATTCAACTTATACATTCTCCATCCATCCTTAACCACATCGGTAGGGATCCCTACCTTCATTGAGTACCAGCTGAACCATCTGCTAGGGGACCTTCTGAATTCGTTTAATGCGTTCAAATATTCTCGCCTAATCATTTTTCTATATTCATAAGATAGAACCGTTGATGCAGCTAACGTGCAACAGTATGTCATACCTAACTCGCTTGGGCGTATCACCTCCTTAAACCCTCTTAAGATAAGATCCTTAAGCAAAGGATGCCACACAACCAAGTACTTTATTTTTTCTCTGAAGGCCAGTTTCATCACATCATTAGGGTGATTAAAGTACTTTGTTTTTTCGGCATAGATATCTCCTTTCTTTAGGGCTATTGCCCTTAAGGCATCCATCGTTGATAAGTAGCTAGAAGCTACTGCATCTTTTTCCCCTTCCGGATTGTGGACTACAGCTGAGCCGTCGTAGGCACCGCCCCCGATTATTTTTAGGTTTCTGAAGGCCGAGTAGAAGTGGAGCTCAGTTATTAGGGGTGCAAGAGCAAGATCCACATCCTTCTTAACTAGGGCCTTAACAGTTTCTACTGCGGACTCATACACAATTATTTCTGTGTTTATTCCGTGCTTAACCTTAAGGTTCTTAACAAAGGGAGTTATGAATGGGTATTCACTAGACCACACAATACCTAATTTAATCAGTTTGCTTGTAGGGTACTTGATAGGAGGGCTAACGAGCTTCACCAGATACTGGTTACCCAATCTTTTCCTAGTTATTAGTCCTTCATCCTCAAGCCCCTGAAGGATCTCGCTAACTCTTGATTTGGAGAGTCCTAAAATTTTATGTATAATTGATTGATTAATGAACTCATTACCTAAACTTTCTAACAACTTAAGCACTTCGCTCCGTACTTTAGGTCTGCGGCCCATACCTTACCTACACTTGAATTTCATCAGTAAAGCTTATAATGATTTCCCGAACGATTGTTCGGGAATAATGATGAGATTGAGGGGTAAGGATCTTGCTTACCTCGTCACGGGTTTTGGAGTAGTTTTAGCTCATTATGTTGTCCCGTACAGCCTCCTAAAGAATGCAACCGGATTCACTCTATTTGCTTTCTGGAGTGGCTTGGTGTTTTTGTGGTTAATCATTACCTCTAGCTATCTTAGGAGGTGGTGAGTTTGGTTATCAGCTTCTATTTTGAGGTATTTCTAGTGACGCTAACTATATACCTAGTTATAGGTACACTTATTGCTGTATTGTCAAGAAAGTTTGGCGTAAAAACAACTAGCGAATACTTCGCTGCAGGACATAGATTAGGTGGTTTACTTTCAGCAATGACTTACGCGGCAACGACCTATAGCGCCTTCATGATGATTGGTTTAGTAGGCCTGGCTTACGCTACTGGCGTGGGTGCCCTAGGGTTTGAACTATCTTACCTTTTAGTGACGCTTCTCATTCTTTCTCTTCTTTCGAGGAGGGTGTGGAGCATGGCTAAAGAGAAAGGCTGGGTGAGTGCTTCCGAAATGTTATCTGAGCTTTATGGCAGCAGGTGGTTAGGTTTTTATATAGCGGTTCTATATTTGGTAGCGTTGATTCCTTACACATCAGCACAGTTTATAGGTATTGGTAGGGTATTTGAGGGATTAGGGATGAGCTATGAATTAGGGATTGTCTTTGCTTCTGCCTTAGTCCTTCTGTGGTTAGTGATTGCCGGGATGTGGAGTAAAGCAACCACAGACTTATATCAGGGGTTATGGATGATTGCTGCAGCCGT
>JALWQN010000006.1:26070-31692 GCA_027083115.1 Desulfurococcales archaeon | reverse complement strand
GAGCTGTAACGAGAGAAGATCTAACCAAGTATGCCGTAATTATGGCTTTAATCCCTTGGATTAATAAGGAATTATACGGGTATTAATTTTACTTATACCGAAACGTCAGTTTATTAAACTCTGGTCTTACCTATTTTCGGTGAAGAACATGCCTATAGAAATACAAGATAGGGATAAGTTCATAGATATTTCAGGTAGAGCTATTGAATGCCGTGTAGTCAAGAAAGAGAAGACAAGTAAGGTTAAGGCAAGAACCCGTAGATATTTATATACCATCAAAGTAAGGTTGGATGAGCTAAACGACTTTCTGAAGAAACTCAAATGCAAAAAAATAGTAGAGATAGGACCTAAAGGTGAGAAAAAAGAAATATCTCTGCAATAAACCCCCATAAAAATTAGATAATGGTCAGAGCGGACTAAAACTCATCACGCCTCAGAGATCGAGGGCCACATCATCCTTTTTCTGTATTTGTTTATCTTAACCTCAGGCCTCCTTTGTATGATTCCTGGCCTCAATTAATCCTTGACTTATTAATTTCTTGAGTGCTTTCCTAAGTGTTCTCCTAATAAATGCCCTGTTAAGCGTGGAACCAGTTAATTCTTTTGCCACCTTTCTAATTGATGATCCCGCAGCCAATTTATTAATAATTACAAGCTCTTCATGGTTTAATTCATTTCTTAAGTATCTTAACGCAAGTCTAGCAATATCAGAAGGCTTTAAGCCTAAGTAAATGCTATTGGGTGTTAAGTTCCTAAGGTCTTTCCTAACCTTAAGTTCAATAATAGTTACCATTTCTTCAGGCCTAATACCACCATAGATTTTCTTGAGCTCATTAAGTAAAGTCTTCAAATTGCCGAATCCATCCTTAACTGCATCCTCATCAGTTAAATCCTTGATTTTCTTATAAGTAACTTTAGTTATCTTAGCTATACATATTGGTTTACCGCCGCTATGAATAATTACCTCATCATACTTAGGGACATACATCCCTAATCTTATTGTGGATGTTTTTTCACCAGTAAGCAGTTTATCTAAGTATTTCTTTCTCAACATTATATGTCTTCTGAAGTACTTCTTCACGATTATTACCCTCTAGAGCAGCCTCACATATCACTGGGTTAGCCAGCACACGAGCTACAGTAATAGGGTCAGTAATTCACCTCTATAGCCCCTAAAGTAATATACTCGTAAGCTGATAGTGCTGCTACTGCGCCCTCCGCTACCGCAGTTACTACCTGGTCAAATTTTTTCTTATGAGGGCCTGCAGTACAATCTCCTGCAGCAAATAATCCCTCAATATTTGTTTCTTGTCCTGGACCAACAATTATGTAGCCCTTGTTATCTGTAGTCAGACCTATGGATTTAAAGAACTCGTTAGGAGGTTTTGAGCCTATTTCGATGACGATCCCCTCAACCTCAAGCTTCCTTACTTCACCCGACAATCTATCTTCTATCTCGACCCACTTAACCCTCCTATCACCCCCAACCCTCCTTACAAGAGAGTTGAGGACTAACTGAATCCTTTGCTCCTTCAGAACATTATTAACATAGATTGGAAAAGCCCTAAATTTATCTCTTCTATGTATCAAGTATACTTTGGGAGAGTATACAGTCAGTAATAATGCAGCCTGAAGAGCTGAGTTACCTCCGCCCACAACTGCAGTTATTTTTCCTTTAAATAGGGGTGCATCACACGGAGCGCAGTATGAGACTCCTTTCCCACTAAATTCTTTCTCTCCAGGAACTCCTAACTTCCTTCTTTCGGAACCTACAGCAAGTATTAGAGCCTTCGACAAGTAGTTTGTGCCATCGAGTAATTTCACACTAAATAAATTACCCGATTTCTTGACGCCAACTACTTTATCCCTAATTATCGGAACCTTATATTTTCTAACATGTGCCTCAAATTTCTTTGCCAATTCTGGGCCCTGAATAGCCATTATGCCTAGGTAATCGTCCACTTCACCAGCATCTGCCAATGCACCCCCTATCTCCTCACCAACAATTAAAGATCTTAATCCTAATCTGGCTGCATAAAGACCTGCAGACAAGCCCGCAGGACCAGCACCAACAATTATGAGATCGTATTCCTTACCAGCCTCTGGTCTCTTAGGCATCGAGAGCCTGAATGGCATTCATATCCCCCTACTTTCTGTTTAACGTTGTTTAAATGATTTCCTAACAAATAATTTATGGATGAAATTTTGGAAGTAATACAGGATAGGCGGATTTCAAAGAATCTTGACTTATTTATTGATGGAATGATTTGCAATGGTATAATGGTTGATGAAAAAAGAATTGACACTAAGTTTTTCAAGATGAGAACAATTAATGAGGTTAAGGAATTACTTAGAGTCATTAACGTTAGAAAGCACCCATTTATCTCTGCATACCGGACCTTCATAATTGAAGTTGGTTTAAAGCCCCATACAAGGGTCTCCACCAAAGACATGCTGACACTGCTTGGATTGCGAAAAAGAGGCATACATACAAATTCATTAAATGATATTATGGATGCGGTTACTTTAAGAACTTTTGTGTCTGTTAAGGCTGTGGACCTAAGTAAAGTGAGTCAACCCTTAATCATTAGATACTCTATTAAGGGAGAAACGCTCAGAGACTATAGAGGCGTTACGTGGTCATTGAGAGGCTCTGAGGTAGTAATTTCTGATAGCAATGGCGATATAGTTGCTTTAATACCTTTCTGGATAAGTTTTGAGCACCTGATAAAAACTGGCTTCACTAAAGACATAGGTTTATTGGCTTTCGGTGTTAAAGGCATCCCGAGAACATTAATTCGGAAAGCCATCAGCATGGCTGCTCATGCCGTGACAACCTTTTATCCAAAAACCTTATGCAGAAAACTAAGGGTTTACCAATAACTAGGTGAGAATACCTAAGGAATTTTATTTTGTTCCTCTAATAAACAAGGGTCGGTTTGAATGATTAAAGTTAATTCCCCCTACATAAGTAAAGAAGAAATTGAGGCGGTTAAAGAAGTTCTTGAGAGCGGCTACTTAGCCCACGGACCGTTAGTTGATGAGTTTGAGAAAGAATTCAGCAAGTATTTGGGCGTTAAACACGCATTAACGATATCTAACGGAACGATTTCTCTCTATACAGCTCTTAAAGCCCTAAACATAGGTGTAGGTGATGAAGTTATAGTTCCTGACTTTTCGTTCATTGCTACAGCTTCTACAGTAGTACTTACAGGAGCCAAACCCGTTTTTGTCGACATAAATTTGGACACATACACAATCTCACATGAAGATTTAGAGAGAAAAATCTCACCAAGAACAAAAGCAATAATCCCTGTTCATCTGTATGGGCACCCCGCTGACATGGATCCAATAATCAAGACTGCTAAGGAACATGACGTTTACGTTATTGAAGACTGTGCACAGTCACATGGGGCGGAATATAAAGGAGTTAAGACAGGCACTTTAGGCATTGCTGGTGCGTTCAGCTTCTACGCAACTAAGAACTTAACGATGGGAGAGGGAGGAGCAGTAACTACTAATGACGACAAAATAGCTAATTTCGTTAAATTCTTCAGGAACCACGGACAATTAAGGAGATACTACCACATACAGATAGGGTGGAATTTCAGGATCACTAATATTCAGGGAGCATTAGGCCTTATCCAACTTAGGAAGCTTGACAAAATGAATTCCCGGAGGAGGGAGATAGCCAAATTATATGATGAAGGATTATCTAGCATAGGATGCCTTAAAACACCTGTTCAGAAAAAATGGGCGAAACATGTTTATCACCAATATACAATATGGGTAAATAGATCCATATTGAGAAATAAACTGTCGAAATACTTGCAGGATGCAGGAATACAGACAGGAATCCATTATCCTAGACCAATTCATATGCAACCAGCACTCAAAAAATATGGTGAAAATGTATATTGCCCTAATTCTGTTAAGGCCTCTAATCATGTCCTATCGTTACCCATGCATCCCGGACTAAGAGACGAGGAAGTTAATGAGGTTATAGTACGGGTTAAGGAATTCTTTAGGGATTCAGGAATGATTTGCTGAAAGCCATTGCGAGTTTTGTTTACTTTTCGTGTTTTTAATTACTTTTTAGCACTCTAAGCTTTATCAAACTTATAGATGTTACTACCAATATCATATAGAGAACTAGGTGGACGAACCGATGAGGAGACAGAGATAAGGATGAAGCCCAAGACCTATGAAGCTCCTCCCTTCGCTCAAGGGAGCCTAGCGAAGCATTGCGTAAGACTAAGACAATGAAGCGAGACTCTCAAAGGACGGGGGCAGAAGCAGGGACAGGAGCAATGAAGGGGAGCCACGAAAAGCAATTAAAAGTATTTAAAAGTGACAATGAACCCGAACTCTATTTAAGCGCTAAAGCAATTTGACCTATGAAGGTATCGAGGATGGTCAAGGAAAGAATTGAGGACTATTTACTTGCAATTTACAGGTATCAGATGGTTCATGGTTATGCAAGGACCTCACAAATTGCTAGAGAATTAGGGGTGAAGGATGCAACAGTTACTAAGGTCCTAAAGAAGCTTGAAGGCAAAGGCTTAGTTAATGTGAATCACTATCACGGAGTAGTGCTGACTTCTAAAGGAATGAATATAGCTTCTAAAATACTGAGGAAACATAGAATAATTGAGCTCTTTCTTAATAAGATACTAGGTTTTAATCCATT
Organism: Desulfurococcales archaeon; assembly: GCA_027083115.1. Classification (GTDB taxonomy): domain Archaea; phylum Thermoproteota; class Thermoprotei_A; order Sulfolobales; family NBVN01; genus S013-73. The sequence goes on along the minus strand of JALWQN010000006.1, from coordinate 27,002 downwards.
CAAATCCCACGAACTAGCGCATTATATGGAGCACTTACCTGACGAAATAATTGATTCAATATACAAGCTATTGGGTGATCCAGACACCTGCATAATTGAAGAAGGCGCTAACGCCTTAACGCTTAATGAGGCCAGTGAAGGCAAATGCTATCAAATCACATGCTTAGTCACAGAATTCAGGGAAGTCATTAATAAACTAAAGAAGGCTGGTTGCTGGGCATGTTGCAAAATAAAAGTAATTGGTAAAGGGAAGTCTGGATTGACATTTCAAACGGAAAAAGGTAAAAAATTAATTTTAACTTTAGATGAATCTAAATCAATAGCTGTGAAGGAGGTAAATTGCAGTGGCTTCAGTAATCCCATTATCTCGAATACCCGCAGGGAAAAAAGCGCGAATAATAAAGATTGATGCTGGCAGGCTAATGGTTGCTAGGCTATACCAGATGGGACTTTATCCCGGAAGCATAGTTGAGGTTTTAAATAATCAAGGGATAGGACCAATAACCATCAGGACGCTCGGCATAATGCTTGCTTTGGGGAGAGGTATGGCAGACAAAATCCTTGTTGAGCCCCTACCTTAATCCTTCTTCAGTGCTTTAGCACCTAACTCAGTTAGCCCATAGATAGTTTTTCCTTTCTCAACCTTCATGTTCAATAAACCCAAACTCCTCAATCTCTTAACCCTTCTCCAAACAACTGACTTATTTAAACCTAAAACCCTAGAAAGCTCTGAAACCGATTTCTCCCCTTCTTGTAAAGCACTTAAAATCATTAAATCCCTCTCATCAAGCCCCGTCTTAACCGAGAACTCACCCCCTACGATTTTCTTATGCTTCCTAACGAAAAGATAAAGAATTATAGAGCCCAAAACAACTAACGCTCCTAAAACCCACAGTACGAGTTCAGTAAAGCCACCGCCAAATTCTACACCA
>JALWQN010000006.1:0-26060 GCA_027083115.1 Desulfurococcales archaeon | reverse complement strand
GTACCTCCACCTACGTTGGTCTGAGAACCGGTTCCTGAATTAGGAGGTAAAACAGCAAAAACTACCTTATATGTTCCTGGACTAGAGTAAATCAAGGATATTGATCCATTACTTAAACTAACTTGAGGGTTTCCTGAAGCATTAACTAAGGCAGCTTCCTTAGGCAATATTACTAAACCTTTAGAACCAAGATGAATTGTGTCAACAACTATAGTATTCCCAGAGACATTACCTAGGCAAGCATTATAAGTAAAAATTATTTTACTCGTTAAATTATATATTTCTATCCTGGCTATAGAGCCAGCTATATCCACATAAAGGGGTGTTCCCTCAGGGGTTAATGCCAACGCTGAACCATCTATGTAGCCAGGCTCTATTGAAACATTAACGGCATCAGCATTTGACGGAACTTTAATGAATAACGTCACTGAGGCAGTACCATCAATATAAAGCTTATAGACAGATTCAGTAACACTACCGGCTAAAGCAATAGAATTAGCTAATAAAGCAATAGCTAATAAAGCCAGCAAAACGCTAAGAGCTCCTTTCAACAGCTTAGCTCCCCCCTATGTATGTTTAAGTTTTTATGCATGATCTTATTGAATTAAGTGTTAAAATATATACTTTGCAAAAATAATTTATTATGGGTGGCTTCATGAGCTACAGGGAAGAATTTTATGGCGATTTCAAAATAGTAGAGTATGAACCCTATAAAGTAAAGGAGCCAAGTTTTGGCATTGTTGCTCTTCCTGACACAGGTTTAGTTGGAGTTATTGGTGCAGGACATATGGTTAAGTCCCTAAATCTTAAGGAGGTAGGAGGAATAGACTCCTACAGTTACCTTCCTCCTATAGCTGTGATAAGCAAAAAAAGCATTAGATTACCTATCAGGATATTTGCTAATGAGAACATTGTTTCAGTATACAGCGAATTTATGCCTTCAGCTCCATCACTTCCTATACTTGCTAAAGCAATCCTTGATTATTTAGAGAGAAGAGGTGTAAACACCTTAGTTATGTCTTCGGGCCTAGCAGTTCAAAACAGGTTTGAGCTAGAGAAACTTAGGACCTTCTACATAACTAACTCCTCAGAAATCGAAAAGATTTTAGAGGGTGTAGGAGCATTACCGTTTGAGAACGGATACTTGGTAGGTCCCTATGCAGTAATGATTAAAGAAGCCTTCAGATACAGAATGAATGTTGTCCTCCTTCTCACTGAAGCCTTTCTCGAGTTCCCAGACCCGGAAGCCTCAGCCAGGAACCTAGAGATTTTGTCAAGACTTATAGGGAAAGAGATAGATGTTAAGGAACTAATTGAGCAGGCTGAAATCATAAGGATTAAAGCTAGAGATGCTATGAAGGCCACAATGCCTAATCTCTCCAAGATGAGAAAAGACTATGAATTATCTACACCTCTTAATATCTAATCCCTTGATGGGTGATTGAGTTGTCTGAGGACGAATTTAAGAAAATAATAAGGAAATGGAAGGAAATAAGGGAAAGCGTTAAGGAACTAATTGATGAGGAGATTAAAAGAATAAATGAGGAAGTGCAGGGGGTCAAGTCCTTAATACAGCCAAGTTGGTCAAGTGATGGAGTGCTTAAACCTCTATATACGCTTAAAGACGCTGGCAATGAATATATTGTATACATCGACTTACCTAGAGCTGATGAGGGCTCAATTAAGGTAGAGTTTGTTAACAATAGAATAATTCTGAAAGCAAGCTTGAAGAAAGAAGTCAGATTTAAGGATTGGTCAGGAGTAGGTAGCGAGACCTCCTTCAGGGAATATCAGGGAGTTATTGAATTGCCGATTAAGATAGATCCACGAAAAGTTAAGGTACGTACCAAGAAAGGAATTGTTGAGATAAGAATTCCTAAGCAATAAGTAACCTTAAATAGGAGCATTCTTATTTTCTTTTCACCTCTAAAATCTAGGTGCTAGTGGTGAGTATTGAGAAAGAGCAAAGGAAGAATTTAAGAGAAGAGCTGCTTAACTCAGGAATAAATCCATACCCTCATGTACCTAAGTATAAACCCATACCTGTCTCAGAAGTTGTTTTGAATCCTAACCTAGGAACCTATGTTTCAGTGGCTGGTAGAGTTGTTTCTTTTAGGAAGCATGGTAAACTAATTTTCCTGGACTTAGTTGATGATGGTGTTAGGATACAGTGTTCTATAAACGCTCGGGGGGTTGGTAAGGATAAATTTAACCAATTTGCTAGAATGATTGACCTAGGCGATTTCATCAACGTTCACGGAAAATTATACCGAACTAGGAAGGGAGAATTAACTGTCGATATAGCTGATTATCAACTGCTGTCGAAAGCCCTTAGATCCCCACCCGTTAAGTGGGGACACAGACTCCTTGATCCTGAAGTAAGATACCGGAAGAGATACCTGGATATCATGATGACCCCTGAAGTTCGCGAGATACTCAGAATAAGATTCAAGACTGTTGAGGAAGTAAGAAAGTTCATGTGGTCTAAGGGATACATTGAGGTTGAGACACCAATACTTCAGCCTGTCTATGGTGGTGCTGAGGCCAGACCTTTCAAGACACATATTAGAGCCCTTAACGAAGATTGGTATCTAAGAATAAGTTTAGAACTTTACCTTAAGAGACTGATAGTTGCTGGTTTCAACAAGGTTTTTGAGATTGGCAAAAATTTTAGGAATGAAGATATTGATGTTCTCCATAACCCTGAGTTTACTATGATGGAATCTTACGAAGCTTACGCAGACTATAATAATATCATGAGGCTCACAGAAGAACTGATAAGTACGGTATCTAGGAAAGTTATAGGATCAACAACGATACAATATCCTGCAAAGGGCGGAGAGAAATTAGATCTGAGCCCACCCTATCGACGTGTTTCCTTAATTGATGGACTAAAGGAATTCATTAATATTGATGTTGAATCACTTAACGATATAGAGATTAAAGAGCTCCTTAGAACGAACCAAATATCTCTACCAGGCGGTTACAATAGGGGTAGAGCAATAGTTAAACTCTTTGATAAGCTTGTTGGCAGAGAGTACCTTTTCCAGCCTACATTCGTGGTGGATTTTCCTAAGGAATCATCACCACTCACTAAACCACATAGGGAAAGGAAGGATCTGGCTGAAAGGTTTGAGCTATATATAGGGGGGTTTGAACTAGCTAATGCATACACGGAGTTAAACGATCCTGTACTGCAAGAAATGTACTTTAGAGAGGAAGAAAAAAGAAGGCAGATGGGTGATCTAGAAGCTCACCCGTTCGACTGGGACTTTATCGAGGCGCTTGAGTACGGAATGCCCCCCACAGGAGGGTTGGGTGTAGGGATAGACAGATTGGTTTTGGTTCTTTCGGGTCAGACTTCAATAAAAGAAGTAATTCCTTTCCCAATGCTGAAGAAAACTAGCACGGAATAACGTAACCCGGGTTTTCTTTGCCTCCCACCAATATTGCATAATCTTGGTAGGGATACCTAACTAATGCCACTCCACTAACATTAATGCAACCACCCTTAAATAACGTCCAATTAAATAATCCCTCATAAGAAATAATCGCCTTAATTTTGTAGCCATTTCTTAGGCCTTCTATATTTAGCACTTCAGTAACGTTGGTTATCGAAGGATATTGGAGGGATCGACACGCTCCGCTCTCCACATATAGCTTAGCCTTTACACTACCAAGAGACCTATATACTATGTCCCCATACCTTACGCTCTCCTTTGAGACAAAAGTAAACCCTACAGGAGTGCCGGAAATAGACCTTAACTTATGTGGAGGATTAAGGCCTTTAAGGATACTTTCGGGTAAGCCATAAGTTATGGACTGGCTATGTATTCTCTCAACATACTTTTCTTTAGGCATAGGATCTAAACCCAAGTCCTCGCAATAAGCAATATCCAGTGCTTCCTTACACCCGTAAACCACCAGGTTTAAGTCTGAATACCTAGGGTTTTGAGCTCCTAATAGAAGCGAACCCGTTATACCAAGGTTCTGCAGGCTAATGCCTACTGAATCACTTATCCTTAAGGCTGCATCTATAGCCTTAATTTCCAAGAGGTCATTAGCCTTTCTAATTAATCTCTGAAGCTTCTCTTCAGGCCTCAGCCATTCACTTATTTCACTCCATCTAATGAATGGTACTGAAGTACCTAAAACAGGGTCATAAATTCCCCCTAAGAGTTTCTTTGTTACTTTAGAAACACTTTTCACTCCATACCTTCTTAAAACCCTTTTTAACCAAGTTCCTTTCCTTTCCCATATTGTGGGTGACGAAGAAGGAATATATTTAAGGTAAGCTATGACTCCGTTCGGAGGGTGCATATTACCCACGGCAACATATACTCTACCATCTCTGTCCACCAAGACATCATGATCTAAAACTCCTCTGTCAGTTGGTATGCTATTAATCATCAATCATACCTGCTCCTTCATCATCCCAGATAATATGGGATGGAAGGAGTTATTTAATATAAACCCAGTAATGAATGAGGAAAATGCTTGAGAAATCGCTGACAGTTGCAGGAGCTTTTTTAGGGGAGGATTTAGAATTTCTTGAAGGTCCCCTAACTATTTATTTAGAGGCCTCAGGTAGAACAATCGCCAGCATAGAGAAAGGCGCTTATGGCAGTATAGACTTCAGCGGCTATTTAGCTATTCCTGCATTAGCTAACATGCATGTTCACGGAATGGATTACTCGGTTGTTGAAGAGGGCTATGATTTGGACATCGACTCCTTAGTAGGCGAGCCATATGGCCTTAAATATACTCTACTTAAAAAAATCAGCGACAAGACATTATGTTCCTTCCTTAAGTCATTTATGATGAAAGTAAGGAGCTATGGTGCAGGATTCGTTGCTGAATTCAGGGAACTTGGGTTAAGGGGGTTAAAAATCTGCGACATAAATAAAATGGATGTTGGTCACTTTGTTCTCACAATGCCTGAAATACAGGGAAAGTTAACCAAAGATTATATCGATGAAATCCTAAAATCTGCGGACGGTGTTGGGATCTCGTCCCCTCTATACTTTAGCCCTGAAGACCTAAGCTTGCTATATAAGCAGTCAAGGAAAGCAGGGAAATTGTTTTTCTCCCATGCTTCTGAAATTAAAGAAACTCACGACTCAAACGACTTTAAGCTTTTATTTAATGTTGGGATACCAGATGCTGTTATTCATGGAACATGGCTCACATCCGAAGAATTAGCATTGCTTCGTGAGTTAGATGTGACCCTGGTTCTTTGCCTAAGGTCTAATTTATGGTTCCTTTCAGGACTTCCTAATTTAAAGGAAATATATAGTTTAGGCATTAACGTGGCCTTAGGTACCGATAATGGCGGATGGATTAAACCCGATTTATGGAGGGAGGCTGAGCTGCTCTACTTTCTCATGAGGAGGGAAGGAATAGATGACCCTAACTGGGTTCTTAAGGCATTAGTTAATACCTCCCCATTGCATTTGAGGAATTACCTAAAAGAAGGAAGTAGCTTTAATATGACGCTAATTCAATATGCTGGGACACCTTTAGAGAGGGCCAAAAACAAAGCAGTTGCTTTAATTAAACGGTGCGGTGAAGAATTAATTAGGTGTGTCGTTGTAAATGGATCTCTTGTTTACGAAAGATCAGAGAATGGGAAGACCTTATGTCACAGTTTTCGTGACGATGTCAGCTGACGGTAAGATATCTTCTTCAGTGGGCGAATCCAGGTTAAGTTGCCCTTATGATAAGAAAAGACTTCATATCCTAAGGGCAACTAACGATGCAGTGATGATAGGGGCTAATACAGCAATAACTGATAACCCTAGCCTCACAGTCCGGTATATTAATGGTTCTAATCCAGTCAGGGTCCTAGTTGATGGGCTGCTTAAAGCTCCACTGGACTTGAAGCTATTCAATATTCAGGAAGCCCCAACTGTGGTGCTTACTTCACCTAGAGCACCTAAAGAAAAAGTCAGAAGCCTTGAAAGTAAGGGAGTTAAAGTAATAGTTATACGTTCAACAGGAGCCGGTATTTCTATGAATGAAGGGCTCCGTAAGCTCCATGATTTAGGGATTAAGTCTTTGCTTGTTGAAGGAGGGGGGAATGTGATTTGGTCTTTATTTAAGGAAAGATTAGTTGATGAATTCCGGGTTACGGTATCCCCCTACATTATAGGTGGAGAAAAATCCATTACGCCAGTTGAAGGCAAAGGGTTCCCTACACTTGAGGACTGGATTAAGTTAAAATTAATTAATTACTTTGTATGCGAATGCGGTCAGGAAATTCATTTAATATATAAAGTCATTAATCATTATACACATTATGAGTTTTAAGGCTAACCTAACCGTTAAATCAGGTGCTAAGGAATGAAAAAAAGCAACAAAAGAGTAAGCTACTTTGTGAATGCGGTTCTTATAGCTCTATTTATTTCTATCCTCATAATGCCTTACTTCACAAGCATTGCTAGAGCTTCAGGAATAGATACATTATTAACTGTTCCTGGCCAAACAGCTAAACTTATTTATGAGTACGTTTTTAGTTTGTCCCTTATGGTTGGTAATACGCCTGTTAGAATGTTTGTTGTTCAGAATTACATAATTAATGTTGAAAATTACAATAGAACTCATGTTGAGGTCTCAGGGGGACCCATCGGTAATATATCTGTACAATTCTTATCTAACTCCTGGATCTCCATAACTGCATTAATGAAGACGATGTCACAGAACGTAACGAAGCTTATTGAGGGCCTTTCACTGAGAACTATTCATCCTTCCTTAATTTCTAAGAATGATTTCTCGTATGAGTTGGCTAAGGTGATGTACGTTTCACCAATAGTTACTTTAAGTGGCTCCGCTAGTTGCGTTAACTTATCATTAAACGGAGTAACTTTTGAAGCTACCGAAATATCTTCAGGGGCTAATGGGATTGCTTACTATGAGTGCAAGACTGGTGTACTATTGAAATACACGTCAAAAATCGCTAGAGACATAACTAACGGTAATGTTACTCTGCATGTTATTAAGAACTTAAATGTGAGCTTAATAGGTGGAGACAAAGAAACCCTTAAATTATTGGGCGGTACACAACTAACTCGAACTACTTCTAATGTAGGAAGACAAGGTTTTGTCATTAGCCCACCAATTATGGGTTTATTGGTTGGAAGTATAGTTGCCTTCGTCGCTTCCCTATATTTCTTCATTAAAATCTACAGATCAACTCATCACCAAAAATAGTCTTTTCCCGACTCGCTTAATGCTTCAGAAATAAGCTTAAAGAATAACGCAGAATTGCCTATAACAAGAATCATTAATCCTATTGTTAGGAGTGTGAAGGCCCCCATACTTCTGAATATGTTGGAAGCATCAACACTTATCACTAGCTTGCCCGGTCCATCATTAAGCAAGTTTATAGATACAGCGGAAGCTATAAGTAAGGACCCAGTTATCGTAAATAACGCTGAAAAAGCAAAGAACTTAATCCCTAGTCCAAATGCCCTACCCCAGTTCATCCTCTTCACCACCATAGGTTCTTCTGAGATCGGCTTTTCTTTATAAAACTGTTTATAATCGATGAAGTATTTCCTAAGTACTACTACTTTATAATTTTGGGGAAAACTTAGGTGATGGTCAGATATGAAAAAAGAGTGTAATTTAAGGGATATAATCAAGAAACTGCTTGAGTTTTATGACTTCAACCCAAAACCTGAAGATTTCTTAGCTATTAAAGCGATTAAAGAAGGAATGCATCCCTTTGGAATTTTAGTATCAATTATACTTACCCAAAACACTTCAGACAAGAATGCCCTTAGAGCCCTCAAGAATCTAAGAATGCACATCGATCCAGACCTTAATCCAGCTCCCTTCAAGAATATTAAAACAAAGAATTTAGCTGAGTTAATTAAGCCTTCGGGAATGCAGTTAATTAAAGCAAAAACAATAAAGAACGTATTAAGGACTCTTACTATTAAGGAACTCGATACTCTATTAGAAATAGATCCAGAAACCCTTAAAGAAAAACTTATCGCAATCAAGGGTGTCGGGCCCAAGACAACAGATGTTTTTCTCCTTATGGCCAGGAAATACCCTACTTTCCCTGTAGACACACATATAAGGAGAGTCCTTGCTCGGCTTGGTTGCATTAATAAAGGAGAGGAGTATCGCTCAATAAGGAAGAAAGTCATTGGCCATTTAGGAAAGGACCCTGCCCTCTTACATAAAGCACATATAATACTAATTACGCATGGGAGAAAGGTATGTACGGCCCGATCTCCTAAGTGCAATTTATGCCCACTGAAACAATTATGCGATTACTACAACTCCCAAATGAGGCGGTAGTATTTACGTAACACTATATTATGGTTCACTATATTAGGGTGAATGGTTGAGGACATCAAAAGCAATACAATCCTTGTATATTGAATTACTTCTTATGCTTATAGTTATAAGTTTAGGTAGCGTAGTTTTGTCTATAGCAAGTAAGGAAGTAAAGCCTTACAGCAACTTCGAAGGCATTAAAGAACTTGAAGTAATCCTATTTAATAAGTTTAATAAGGCGATCATAGCTAATTGGGGAACAAATAATGCTTCAGTAACTCTTTACTGCCTAGTTAATAGTACTCTTAAAGAGATAACAGTGTTTAGTGTTCCATCCAAAAGTACATTACTAGTTAATGCGAGCTGCTTAGGTAGTGAAATATTTATATCTGGAGATGAATTAGTTCCTGTCGTTAATGGCATTGAGTGACTGAAATAATTCACCAGCAAATATTAGGGTCTAACAAGGTTATTTTTATCTTCTTCTAGTGCAAGATATGTTGGGGGAGTAAATGCCTGTATTAATATGGCACGGGCACTCATGCTTTGAGATAGTAGATTCTCATGAAAAATCTATCGTGATAGACCCTCATGACGGAGGTAGTATCGGTTTAAGACCACCTAAGGCATCTGCAGATGTAGTTTTAATTACTCATGAACACTTCGATCATAACGCATATACCATCGTATCCCATGAAAAAACAAAAGTTTATTCAATGAAGGAAGGAGAATTTGATGTATTAGGTCACAAAGTCAAGGGCATAAGGTTCTTTCATGACAAAAGTAAGGGAAGAAGGCGGGGGACTGTAATAGCCTACCTCATTGATTTAGATGGTGTTCGGTTCCTTCACTTGGGCGATATAGGCCATGTTCCGTCCAATACTGGGTTGCTGAGAGATGTTGATGTTATGATGGCGCCTGTAGGAGGCACATTCACTATTGATGCAAGAGAAGCAAAAGTGCTAATAGATATGGTTAGACCAAGAGCTGCTATACCAATGCATTATTGGATTAATGGGGTTAACTTACCATTAGCTCCGATAGATACTTTCCTCGACTTAATGAAAGATCATGAGATCATTAGGTTACCTGGGAATAGGTGGGAAATAAAGAAAAATGATTTGCTGGCTTGGGATGAGCCAAGAGTAGTGATTTTTAAGTACGAAGGTTTTTGAAGGAAATCATGTTAAGACAACATATTTAACCTTAAACATTCTTTCTTTCTTTTTATAACCACCCCCATTAAGGTACCTTATGATTGCCTCTCTAATTACTTCTGACCTAGAGACACCATTTTTTTCAGCAAATCTATCAACTCTCTCGAGAAGGCGATCATCTATTTTGAAAGTAACTATTTTCACATAAACCCCCACTTATTTTGGTAATGCGTTCTATATGTAACTCCATATAATGGAATACTAGTATTTTCTTTTAAAGTATCAGACATATCAAAGTTAATTTTAAATACTACTACTTCAGTATTCCTCTTGAGGGGATAAGACATACCAACAGTACACTTGTCGTTGCCTGAGAGAATTTATGGAGAGCTTAAGGACTTAGCCTCAGGGATGGGCATACAAATCACTGATTTAATAAAGATGTTTATTAAGCAAGGCCTTCATGGCGATTTAAGAGCTTCTGGAGGGCTAATTAATGAGAGAATCAGGAATTATGATGAAGACATAACATACCTTAAAGGTAAGATCTTCGTGCTAGAGTCTTTACTTAATGACCTTCTCTCCAAGAGCGAGGAATTTGAAAAAAGGCTTAATGAACTTGAGTCTCCAGAAATAATGCTTAGAAGCAAAAGATACGGAAGTGGAAGAATTAATAAACCTTAAGCAAATAATTTATTGGCCTCACTGAAGCTCCCGTGTCTCGGGAGATAATGAGGTGGGGAGGGTCACCCCTGGTGGACACCTAATTCTTTTATTGAATTAGCGGGTTATGGACTTAAGGATAGTGCCTACTGTATCTAAGAGTTCCGGGTCTCTCAATATCCTCTCTCTAATTGGCCGTATAATATCTATTAAATGCTCAGCGACAGCATTCTTAAGGTCTAAAGGATGTACTTCTCCATTAACGTAAAGCCTTTCAAGTTCTAAGTAATTATCAAACACTAACCTTCCTCCATATTTCTCAGGTCTTTCGATTACGAACTCTTTGATCGGCGCTCTAAATAAAATATTCTTGGCTATGGCTATCACTGGATTATCCTCAATAACTCTTGCAGGACAGTATGCTTTCCGTATTTTAGTTCTTATTTCTGCATCACTATCTATTATCAACACCGCAGATTCGGGTCTAGATTTACTCATTTTGAACTCAGATAAACTCATGTCTTTCTTTAGTGTTGATGAATCCATCCTTCCCTTCATTTGAAGTGAAGGTAATAACGGAGTATGAATAGCTATAACTTTTTTCCACCCAAGTTTCTCAGAAATGTCTCTCTGTAGCATGTGAGCCTTTCTTTGATCCATGCCCCCGAGAGCGATATCAACATTTAAATAATTAATATCTGTTACCTGCATTAAGGGATAAATCAATTTTGAGAAATCAGTTTCCCCTTCATCCTCCTTTCTTCCCATAATAGTTAATGCCCTCTTAACCCTAGCAAGACTTACTGACTTAGCTGCCCTCAATAACTTATCCCAGTAACTGATCTCTCTAGCTAGGTCTTCAGCATAGACTAAGTTGTATTTGCCTTCAATACCTAATGAATCCAGAACCACCTTAACGTGTTCTACTGCCTTACGAATTAGTTCTTTATTTCCTCCTAGCTTATCATTTATCCAAGCATGCCATGTTGCTGCAAGCAGATACATCTTAATTCCTGCATTAACTAAGTCCCTGAATTTGTAGGCCCACACTAACCAACCTATATGAAATATTCCACTAGGCTCAAATCCTAGGTATCCTGAACCCCCACCAGTATTTAATAGATTTAAAAGTTCCTCTTTAGTAACTACTTCCTCAACACCATCAAGAATTAAATTTAGCTTGCCTTCTAAGTCCAAGACCCAACCCCAGGAGTTATACCTTACTCAGGAATTCCTTTATGGCTTTAATAATTTCATTAACAACTGCCACCATATATTCCTTACCTTTCTCTGGCGTCGCTAATGTTGCCTTACCGTTAACAGCCTCTGGAAACAACTCATTCTCAATTTTCTTGGAATATATTTTTAGTGCTGGATAAGGCATCATGTGATCCTTCGCGTACTCCATCTTAACTAGCTCTGGCCTTATAGCCATAATTGCCGAGGTCTCGTCCTCTCCTGCATGACCCGGATACTGAAATATCTCATGCCTCTTCTGCTGAGCCACGTCCCTCCACCAATCTATAATGAGTATTGAGAGGTTTGTGGAGGAACTAACTTCCTTAGCAATGACCTGCAGTTCCCTAGTGTTCCCACCATGCCCATTCAATATTACCAAATATTTCACTCCATTCCTGAACACCTCAAGTAACACGTGCTTCACGTAATGCATAAACACTTCCGAAGGAATATTAATTGAGCCGGGAAACTTAGCTAGTGTTGCAGTCACCCCATAACTTATTTTAGGTAGGATTATAACATCCGTGCCTAAACCTTCTGCGACTTTTTCTGCTATCCAAGAAGGTACAATATTATCTGTGCCTAAGGGTAAGTGATCTCCATGCCTCTCTATAGTACCTACCGGAAGGATTGCTATTTCTGGCTTCAATAACTCAAACTCTTTTCCAGTTAGTTCTTCCCACCTATAAATCATCCTTTAGTGACCTCCAGTTTATTAAGGAATGCTTCTTTATTAATTATGTATCTCTCATGCAAGCCATAACCTATTAATTCATTTTCTCTCCAAGCTTCAACCCAAAAAACTATTCTTCTTTTATTGACCCTCAGTACTTTAGCTTTCACCTTAATGCTAACACCAACAGGACACGCCTTTACATGGTAAACATCTACATGAATACCTACAGTGGTTTGGTTCTCATCAAGCCTGCTATCAGCAAATATCCTGCAGACCTCCTCCATGAATAGGATCATGGAGGGAGTTGAGAGCACATTAACACTGCCAGAACCTAAATGTTTGGCTGAATGCGCAGGCCCTGTTTCGAAAGTCTTCTCAAACTCAGCACCTTCTTCAATCAAGTTAAGCACCACCTAATAAAGTAATTAAGCACAATTAATTAGGTTTGTTACATAACATGTATCCAAGTATTAAGTGACAAAATCCTAAGCACAGCTAAAGAAAAAACTAATATTCCAATATTAATTAAGGTTTGTTTTAGACTATACCAGAACACGGGCTTGAATGACTGCTTCTTAATCAGTAAACCCTCATTATAATAGCGATTGTATTCCTCTAAAGCAACAAAACTTATTGCTAGACCCTTCCATAGCTTCTCCTTCTTTAATGAAGAAATCATTAAGGCAGCCTCAGAATCTTTCATTAGGTGTGGAGTTATTTTCCAGAATAAAGGCATATATAATGAACTTTCTTTGATACCTAGCTTCTCCCCTAGATACGCAAGTTCCATAGGGTTAATTCTCTGTAGAAACGCCGTTAATGATGCTGTAACAACCAGGACCCTTAATGAAATTTCAGTTGACTGAAGTAAAGAACCTGTAAAAGGAAGCGTCGTTAAGAAATACCAAGTTGCTGGTATTAGGGATAAAATAATAGCGTACTCAAGTCCTCTAATCATTCCCTGAATTAAAGAGTGTGCCATTAGTATACACAATGCCAGAATTATTCCTATGATTCCCTCCCTCGCAATCGCTATTTCGGTTACCGCTATAGCTAAGTAAATAACTGAGCTTACGTGCCTACTCTTCGTATCATCGCCTATGAAGACGGATCTGTAAATTAATTCGGTAGCTAGTGTAAGTAGGTTTCTGAAAGATCTTAAATTACTCAAGATAGTACACCCTATTAGAGATTTTGAGCAAATCCCTATCGTGCGTTGCTATTAAGAAACCGACTCCTTCCTCAGCAACCTTAACTAAGGCCTCCATGACTTTGGCCTTATTTATGGGATCTAAACCAATAGTTGGTTCGTCCATTAATATCACTGAGGACTTTCTGACTAGAGCAGAAGCCAAAGCACCTCTCCTTCTTTCTCCAGTACTTAGTCTTCCTATGGGGGTTGTTGCTGAGTCTGAAAGGCCGAACAATCTTAAATACTTCATTCCTTTATCCTTAACCTCCTTAAGCAATGTTGGTTCTGTATAATACAGCAACGGGTTATCCGGTATATAAAGCAGGTCACCCCTTATGGATATGTCAATACCTTTCCTAGGAATAATCGGTGCAGAAGCAATAATCTTAAGCAAGGTTGTCTTACCTGCCCCTGAAGGGCCTAAAACCGTTAATATCTCCCCCCTATGTAGCGCTATGTTAACATTGTGAAGTATTGTTTTTTGGGAGCCCGGATGTTTATATTGCTTAATACGTACTTTAAGGACTTCTTCCTTTCCTCCCTGAGGGGGAACCATATTGTTTATTTTTTTGACATAGGGTGCATAAAGGCTCCCATCATATTCTCTTATTGCCCCATTCTTGATGATGTAGGCCTTCGAAACAATGCCGTCCCACAGGTAAGGCAAATGATCCACAATAATTGCTGAGTTACCTTCATCGATAAATCTCCTTACAGACTCCCTTACCTTACCCGAGTTGTCAGGATCTAAGTGAGAGACAGGCTCATCCATAAGAAGTATCTTTTTCCGAGAATGACGAGCCACCATAATAGCTAGTCTCTGTAGTTCCCCAGCACTTAATGTATATGTTGTCCTGTGGAGAAGTTCACTAAGCCCGTACTCTTTCAAGGCCTCCTGAATTTCATTCAGCTTTTTTAAGTCAGTAAAGGTAGCCACCTCCGACCATACGTATGGAGTTGCTATACCGTACCAAGGTTCCTGAAGGAGGTAAGCCACTGAAGACTTCCTTACACGGAGTTCTGGCTCTATAACTCCATCAACTTTCCCTTCATAAACTCCAGGAATTACCCCAGCTATAGCCCTCAGCAATGTCGTTTTTCCTGAGCCTGAAGGGCCAGCTATAAGTATTGCTTCCCCCTCATCCAGAAATAAATCAACTGATTTAATCACATTATTATTAGGAAAAGAAATACTGACGCCATCAAGCTGAAGATTCACTACCGACAGCCTCTTTAACGAACGATGTTATTGGTAACGCTACAGCTAATCCTACAAGGACTTGCCCGTAATTAACGGGTATTTCAGTTGCTGCTTGTATTGGAGGGGACTTAAGTATTATTGGATTAACAAAAAAGAACTCGTAGAGGAAGTACCCTAAAACCATCAAGGACCCACCAATAGTTATTGAGAGCGCCAAATGAAGGTTTTTGCTCCCTTTATATATGATTGCATACATTAATATGCCAGCAACTAAAGCACCTAAACCCCCCCAAAAAAGCCCTGGGATGTAGATTTTTGCACCTATTGATGTTATTTTGAAGCCGAAGACCTCTATGGGGGCAGAAGATATGTTAGAGAAACCCGAAAGCTGGTAATAACCAACTAAAGCTATTGTTAAGCCTACGATAAGGCTTGTTATTAGTGAAGCTAATTTACTTCTAAAGGCACTCCAGTTTCTTAGCTTAAGAACTAGGAAAGAGACAATGAAGGCCTCAGTGAACTTAATAATGAAGGTCCCAGGTGCATAATATCCGTACCCAGTAGTTAAGTCAGCCAATGCCGAGCCAACACCTCCAGCAACACCAGCAGTTAAAGGATCAGATAAGGCTGCAGCAACGTAAATAGCTGTCTCACCAAGATTGAAGTATCCTCCAGTAGCTGGAGTTGACACCTGAAGTATAACTGTAGCTACATAAATAGCAGCTGTATAGATTGCCGCCTTAATGACATCGAACTTCATCAATACCTCCTTAGCGTAATCATTAACTTGACTCTTAAAGAATAACTACAATATATACTTCAATAACGAATCTAGAGCCTTAAAATATCTATAGCCTTTGGTGTAATCGAGTAAAGCTTCCTCTCTTTCCCTCCGATTAAAGCCTTTCCTGAAACGTAAATATAGCCTGCCTCCTGGAGATCCTTAACATGCTGATAAATACCTCTTAAGGTAATATTTTGCGAGTATTCCTGCTTAAGCGTTTTCCATATAGCGTAAGGATGTATCGGTCCTTTTAAAGCAATAACCTCCAGAATTCTGGACTTAGTTTCCTTAAGACTGGTTAAACCTAATGCTTTAGTTTTCCGTAGCTCAAGTAATTTACTTATCACTACACTATCGGGTTGTCCATCCCCAGATAATATAGCGATCACTGTATCACTATTCTTACTCAGTTTCCCTAAAGCAGCTAAGCTCGAAGCACCAACAGCACCTACAAATAATCCTTCCCGAGTTAATAGCTCATGCATTGAGCTAATGGATTCATCCTCACATACCGGGATTATTTCTCCACCTGACTCCGTAATTATCTTAATAATTAAGTCCTTAAATATAGGAGATGATACATAAATATCCTTAATAAGTGGGGTTTCTTCACAACCAGTAATTCCAACATATCTAACCCTGATCCCTAAGTCCGAGAAAGCACTCCATAGCGCTGTTAAAAGACCCCCATTCCCCACTGGCACAAGCACTGTTGAGTTAACTAACTTCTCTTTAGGTAGAGCAGTAACTATTTCGTAAGCTATGGTTCTATAGCCATCAAGTAAGTAAGGATTACTTGGCATGACAATATAAGATCCTGTTTGCTCACTAAATTTTTCTGCTTTAGTCACAGATTCCCTGAAGTCCTTAGTTAGAACTACATTGTCTGCAATAAGCAGTGCTTTAGCAACCTTAGATGCTAAGGTGCTCAAAGGCATGTATACTTTCGTTCTTAGGTCTGCTCGCCTTGCATAAAGAGCTAAAGAAATACCTAAGTCATCGACGGCTGCTACAGCAAGCGAACCTATTCCAAAATATTTAGCAATACTAACTAAGGTTGCGGAACCTCTATCTATGAATGTGCCTGTAGGATTTCTTGACTCCACTTTCAGCATTAAATTATTTACTTTAAACTTCCTGCCTATTTTTTTGGCCTTAAGTAAGGGAGTGCTCCCTTCACCTAAAGAAACTGTATTTCTTGATAACCCTGAGAATAGAGCTTCTTTCCATATCCAAACACCCATACCGGGCTTTTTCCTAGGTTTTTCTGTAGTATGCGGTATTAGGAACCCACCGCACTTGGGGCACGAAACCACTGGCTTAAGATCATGTATTTCTTCGCCGCACCTAACGCACTTAAGTATATTCAAATTTCCGGCCCTATTGTTTTTATCATGTTCCTTACTTTATAGATTAAGATTTATGAAGTATTGGCAAAGGATATTACAGGTCTAAGGTATGTGGCCTAAGGTGGCTGTAGGAGCAGTTGTAATGAAGGAGAACAAGATACTTTTAGTTAGGAGAAGGTTTGATCCTTCAGCAGGTAGATGGGCTATCCCGGGAGGGCATGTTGAGAAAGGAGAGAAACTTGAGAAAGCAGTAATAAGGGAGCTCCTTGAAGAAACCGGGCTAAAAGCTCTGGGTTTGAGACCATTATCCATAACTGAATATATTGAGCTCTCAAGTAATGGAAAGGTAAGTTATCACTACATAATAATTGATTATTTAGTTGATGTTGAGGAAGGGATACCTGAACCTAACAAAGAATCGTATGAGGCAAGGTTCTTTGAGTTAAAGGACTCACTAAAACTTAACTTAACGATTTCAACAAGGAAAGTCATCCATGCTTTACTGATTAACGAACCCAGACCTTATAATATTTACGTAATAACTACCAAGTTAAATAAAGACGATTACGACAATATCTCTCAACAATTAATCAAGTTCGAAAAAGAAAAATCATTAGTTCCTTAGGTTAACGAATTTATATAGGCACCTAAATAATTAAGTAAGCTTTCCTCAGTCTTTCATCACTAAGGAGGGCCCTACCCTCACCCTCCAGAACTATTTGCCCCATCTCCATAACGTAGGCCCTATCAGCAATCTCTAAGGAGTTCTTAACATGTTGTTCCACAATCAGTATTGTTGTCCCTAAGTCTCTCAATTTAACAACGGTGTCAAAGATCTCTAGAACTATCTTTGGCGCTAAGCCTAGGCTAGGCTCATCAAGCATCAAGAATTTAGGCCTAGACATTAATGCCCTAGCGATCGCGAGCATCTGAGCTTCTCCACCAGAGAGAGTACCTGCTACCTGACTCCTCCTTTCTTTAAGTCTTGGGAATAAACTGTAGACAAATTCAAGAGAATCCTCCAGTTTCTCCATGGCCTTCTTAGTGTAAGCCCCTGCCAACAGATTTTCATAGACTGTTAAAGGATTAAATAGGCCCCTTCCTTCAGGAACCATAGTAATTCCTTTCTCAACTATTTTATGTGTCGGTACCTTAGTAATGTCTTTACCCTCAAAAGTAATTTCTCCTCTGTATAAAGTGGTCATGTGAAGGATTGTTCTCAAGGTTGTTGTTTTTCCTGCTCCATTAGGACCAACTAAAGCAACAATCTCTCCCTTATCAACACGGAGGTTAATCCCGTGAAGCACTCGAAATTCACCATATCCTGCCTCAACACTTCTTAATTGTAGCATTGGAGTGCTCACCTAACTCACCTTCTTTATAATGGCTTAGTGCCCAAGTAGGCCTCAATGACGTCAGGATCATTAGCTACTTCCTTAGGAGCGCCTTCAGCGATCTTCCTTCCCTCATGCATAACAATTATTCTTTCACTTAAATTCATTACGAACCTCATCACGTGCTCAACAACAATCATAGTTAAGCCTTTTTCCTTATTGACTTTCCTTAATATATTGGCTAAACTCTCCATCTCATGAGGCCTTAATCCTGCTGCAACCTCATCAAGCAATAATAGCTTAGGTTCAGTGGATATAGCCCTAGCTAAATCAACCATTTTATGTTCCATTAGAGTTATGTCCTTACCCAGCATCTCGTATTTCTCCTCAGGAAAACCAACGAGTTTAAGGGCCTCCACAGCTCTCTTCTTTGCCTGAACGACACTATTAGTTCTTAATAGTGCACCAACAACAACAGCATCAAGAACACTCATGTTCTTGAAGGGCCTAACTTTTTGCCATGTCCTAGCTATTCCTTTCTTAGCTACGACATGAGGTTGAAGACCAGTTATGTCTTTACCTTGAAAGATTATTTTACCTTCCTCAGGCCTGTAAACTCCGGTTATGCAGTTAAATAAGGTAGTTTTTCCTGCTCCATTAGGTCCAATTAATCCAAGGATTCTCCCTCCCTCAACATCAAAACTCACTTTATTCACTGCTGTAATCCCTCCAAACCTCTTGACTACACCATCAACTCTCAAAATTATATTGCCTAAACTCATTCCTAAACTCATTTCTTACTCACCTTACTAGCGCTTTTTTCCTTATGGAAATATTTTCTGTATATCCCCGCAAAACCATCAGGCTCGAAAATACCGATTATCACTAATAGAAGACCATAAATTAATAGGTTAAGACCCGGTATTGTCGCTCCAAGACTACCTCTAAGGTAATCACCAATTAATTTCAGAGAGAACCCAGAAACTAATGTGCCAGCTATGGACCCTAAGCCACCGATGATACCCATAATAGCTATTCCTATGGATTCCGGAGCATTAAAGGTATGATAAGAGAAGGTCCCCTGAAGGACAACATAGACATATCCCATAAACCCCAGAATAGATGCATAGGTAGCCAATGCCACTAATTTATATTTTCGGACATCGATACCTAAAGCCTCAGCCACTAATTCATCTTCCCTAATTGCTCTTAGGTAGTAACCGACCTTGGAGTGACTAATCATTAAGTTAATTAACATCACAAACATTAGAGCTACCGTAACGAACCAGTAGATGTTTTCATATGTCGGAAACTCAAGGTAAAACCAACCACTGACGGAAGGCAAATAATGGTCTAGGGACCCCAGAACCTGGGGCATATGAAATATGTTGTTCATTATCACGACTAACGCTGCTGAAAGAAGAGCATACCAAACTTCCCTAATACCAAATCTAAAGGTAGGGATACCAATAATGATTGCTAAGCCTGCTGAGGCCGCTGCACCAAGAAACATACCTATCCATGGCGTTATCCCATAAACAATCATTAATTGAGAAGCAACTATGCCTCCTAAAGCTATGTATGCGAAAGCACCTAAATCAAGTTGCCCAGCATATCCACCGATAATATTCCAAGCCACTACAAATATGCCGTAAATTAATGCAGTAGCAAGCAGCAGGATTGTGTACTGATCAAAACTCGTAGCAAAAGGAATTATAGCAAGCACAGCGCCTACAACCAATATACCAATAATATATTTTTTGGACTCACTCATCCACTCACCAAATGCCATTTCCATCACCTCTTAGCAAATAGACCTCTAGGCCTAAACCATAGTACAAGGAAGAACGCTAGGTAAATTACTGCAAGCCTAGCACTGGGGGAGATAAACGTATTACCTAAGGCTTCTAAAACACCAACTATTAAACCTGAATATATCACTCCAACAACACCGCCAAGGCCTCCCATCGCAACTATGACCCACGCAAGCAAGCTAAAAGAAGAACCCAAATAAGGGTTAGTTTGCGCCCACATCATATATAGGGAAGCTCCTAAGGCAGTTAAAGCAATTCCTAAACCAAAAGTCACTGAGTAAACTTTTTCAACATCAATGCCCATTAAAGGAGCTATCAATCTATTTGCTGATGTTGCTCTCATAGCTAACCCGAATTTTGTCTTTGTTAATAGCCAGTGGGTTAAGTAAAGGGAAATCACTGACACGGTAGCAGCAATAAGTTTAGCTACGGAAATAGATAAACCACCGAAGTTCAGTCCAAAATTAAACCAGGGTGCAGGAAACGATTTTGGTTCAGCATGCCAAATAGCTAATGCTATATTCTCTAAAACATAACCCAAACCCACAGTAACAGCTATCTGGATTAGGGGTTCTGCACCAAGGATCGGGTGAATCACCGACTTGTATATTGCTACACCAAAAAGAAAGAATAACGGAACCGTCAATAAAGCAGTTACTGATGGATCAACCCAGAACGCCATAGCTATTAACCAGCTTATGTATGCTGCTATCATTACGTAATCTCCGTGGGGGAAATTAATGATATCCATAACACCAAAAATCAAGGCTAACCCCAAAGCCACCAATGAATACAACATACCCATCAATACACCATCAATTAAGTTATTAGTGACGAGTATAGGATCCATCATTCCACCTCTCAACCTTCAGAGCTCAATATACCTTGTTTTGGTTGTTCTTTTAAGCTTTGAGTTTTATACATAATTTTTCCATCAAACATAATAAAAAATTGATTTAGTTATGTTAAATTAAAATTTAATTGTTGGGCTTAACTGGAGCTTGAAGGCTTCCAGTCAGGCCTTGGGAAGATCGGCTGAATGCCTGGCTGCGGCTCTGGCCATACTAGTACGGGCGTTAACGTGCCGTTGATTTTCTGTACCTGCAAAATAGCCGTCCCTGCATACTCATTATCACCATTCGGTAGGAACTTTATGTGCCCAGTCGGATAGAGTTGTGCTGCAATACTATTGCTGTCAGTTAAATCTAAGGAAAGGAAAACTTTCCTTAGATTATCTGGATTCAGCGGATCGCTGGGATACATTTGCCCTGCCTTCTCAAGTCCCTCATATATTGTGAACATAGTATACAGTATTATACCGCCGGCTTCAGTAGGAATCTTGCCGTACTTCTGCTTAAACATACCAACAAGCTTCTTAGCCCACTCAGTATGTCTGTATGGATTGAAGCTATAAGTTTGGGTATAGTATAGGACAGCATCTCCAGCAGCCTTAATTGAATCAGGATCAGTATATCCACAACCTCCTGCGGCAGCTATGAACATAGGATGCAATCCTTCAGACTTAATGGCCTTAGCAATTAGTATGGCATCATGGAAGTAAGGAACTGAAATTATGACGTCCGGATTATCTGCCTTTATCCTAGCTATAATGGAACTGACATCAGTTATATCGTAGGGGTATGTTATGTGATCCAACACCTTGACACCATTCTTAATCAGTTCCAACACAGCACCATTGCCTGTGTATGTACCAAATACTGAGTCTTCATTAAGAACGACTGCTGTCTTAACCTTCAATCCCTTCTTCTTAGCCATATCCAGGATGAAGTCAACAGCGGACTTACCATGAGCACTTGCTTTAGGTGCTACCCTAAACACATATTTCCATCCGTGCTGCGTTAGGTCATCAACTAACCCGTCCATAAAGAGTATCGTGTGCGACCTATTAGTTACTTCAGCCACTGCAGCTGTCAATCTGCTAATGTAAGCGCCAATCACTATATTAGGATGGCTTTGTGTAATTAGTTTTTCAGCAGCTAATCTAGCGTTGTCTGGAGTCGATCCGGCATCCTGAACAACTAACTGTAGCTTAGCACCACCTAATGATTTAATCCCACCTAACTCGTTATTGATTACGTTAATAGCTAGTTCAGCAGCTTCTTTAGCTTCAATCCCAAAGACTGCATGAGCCCCTGTTAATGGCTCAATCAAACCAATCTTTATTACGCTAATCTTAGGTTTCGTAGCTGCTGTCGTTGTTGATGAGAATGAGGTGGTTGTGGGTATAGCCTCCTGTTGGGTAGTAGCCCACCACCAACCTGCGCCCGCTGCTATTGCTATAATTATAATTACCACTATAGTAATTGATGCAGCTTTAGATAATGCTTTCTTAAAGTTAGATCTCATATTTTACCACGGTTTTAATAAACATGACTGTCAAAATAAATTTTACTTCTACCATTATTAAAAATATTAGTAGAATTGAAGATTCCTATCTTAATATATGAAATAATTTACAATAATTGTTATAAAAACTTAGTAATAATTTATGAAAAAATTCATTATTCACCGTTAACTATGCATTTTCCTAGCTGCTAACTTAATGGCCTCAATGATCTTCTTGTATCCAGTGCACCTACATAAGTTACCTTCAACAGCTTTCCTGATCTCCTCGTCTGTTGGGTTAGGGTTCCTCTTTATAAAGGCATATGATGTCATAAGGAATCCTGGAGTGCAGAAACCGCATTGTACAGCACCAATGTCAGCGAAAGCGTCCAGCAAAGGCCTTAGCTCCCCTGTATGAATTAAGTAATCAATGGTTATTACTTCCCTATTCCTCACTTGAGGTGCCAAAACAGTGCATGAATAGACAGGGTTACCATCAAGCAAGACTGTGCACGTCCCGCATTCAGCCCTCTCACAACCTCTCTTAACGCTTTTGACACCTAACTTAAATCTTAACACATCCAACAATATCTCGTTAGGCTTAACATCAACAGTTACGGGTCTTCCATTAAGCTTGAAAGTTATTTCCATATCACTCACCTCTCACTTCAATACCTAATTGTTTTAGGGCTCCAATTAAGGCATCCTTCGTTAAGGCTACAGACATTTCCCTCCTGTACTCTGCTGAAGCCCTCACATCAGATATCGGTGAAATATCCTTTAGAACTTCCTTAGAGGCCTTCTTAATGGCCTCATAAGTTACCTCCTTATTCTTTAAGGCCCCCTCAACACTCCTAGACCTAACTGGTGTTGGTGCGACAGAGTTTAAGGCAATCCTAACATCTGAGAATCTATTGTCGTCAACTTTAACAAGAGCAGCCACAGAAACCACGGATAATGTGAATGCGTTTCTTCTACCTAGCTTAATGTAATACTGACCGCTTCCTTCTTCATAAGGTATCACTATTTCCTTAAGTAATTCATCCTTCCTTAATTCAGTCTTTCTAGGTCCTTTGAAGAATTGTGTTATTGGTATTTCTCTTTCTCCTTTCTTGCTTGCGAGCACTAATTTAGCATTGAGAACCATTAGCGGAGGTGCTGAATCAGCAGCTGGCGAAGCATTACATAAATTACCCCCAACAGTAGCCATATTCCTTATCTGCCATGAAGCCATCTCATTAGCTGCCATCGAAAGAACTGGGGCCTTCCCCCTAATAATAGGGGACTCAACTAATTCCTGTAAAGTGACTAGAGACCCTATTCTTACGTAATTGCCTTCATCCTTAATGAATTTAAGATCACTAATTCTTGAGATGTCCACAACGTTTTTCGGTTTTGCTCTACCTATCTTCATATCAATTATTAAGTCAGTACCTCCTGCCAGCAATCTGTAATCATCTAATTTCTCCACTAATTCTAGGGCTTCATCTAAACTCATAGCGTATATGTAATTGATTTCAGGTATTCTGTAATACATCCTTCCCACCTCACGCCTTCTTACCCATCTTTTCCTTGATAAGGAAATAGACATTTTCTGGGGTTAAGGGTAGCTTAGTTACTTGAACTCCTAAAGCATTAGATACCGCATTAGCTATGGCCGCGGGTGCAGGAATTAAGGCCATTTCACCGACACCTTTAGCTCCGAAGGGACCATACTTAAATATGTCCTCAACATAGACAGGCCTCATAATTTCTGGTGCGTCAAGGGCTGTAGGTACTACATAATCGGTTAAGTTAGGGTTGAGTATCCTTCCTTTATTATCGAACACGAACTGCTCCATCAGGACATATCCCATTCCCTGGACTGCAGCTCCTTCAACTTGACCCTCTACTTGGGTCGGATTAATAATTCTTCCAGCAGCTAAAGCAGGCCATATTCTTAGAACTCTAACCTTACCTGTGTATGTATCTACCTCGACCTCAGCCACCATAGCAACATAGCTGAACGCTGGGTAAGCATATCCTTGCCCAGCTTCATCATTGAATTTCCCTTTGGGTAGGAAGAAGTATCCCGTGGCGCTCATTTCCACACCTCTGCTATAGGCTTCCTTAATCAGTTCTTTCCAGCTAATGTATTTTTCAGGGTTGCTCCTCAGGTATGCCTTACCATCCTTGATCTCTATTTCGTCAGGAGAGGTTCCAAGCAACTCGCTTGCTAACTTATTTAGCCTTTCCCTTAATTTAGCTGCAGCTACATAAACACCTATAGCACCTATGCTTGTGCCCCTAGATGCGTGGGTGGCACCAGTATCAGGCGCGTCTGTAGTACCGAAATCTACAGTAACAACGTCTAAGGGAGCACCAAGTATTTCTGAGGCTATTTGCCTATGTGAACTAACTGGAGATCCCTGGCCCATCTCGACAATGCCAGTATGCACGGAAACAGAACCGTCTTTCTCTATCTTCACTAGCGCGTTGGACCAGTCTGGCACACCTCTGGATGTACTTATTCCATGCCAAGCAACACCTATCCCTATGCCTCTCCTATATCTGCCATTACTTGATGAATACGCTTTAATTTTACTGCTCCACTCACTTACTTTAGCTAATTTAGCTACAGCATCAGCCACACCAACTGATTCATTAAGTTGCTGGCCTGTTATCGTGAGGTCACCTGGCCTTAATAGATTCTTCAATCTGAGCTCAACAGGATCAATCCCTAACTTCCTAGCTAATGAATCCATCTGAGCTTCAGCAGCAAACTGAACCGATGGATTACCGAAACCCCTGTATGATCCTTGGTATACCTTATTTGTGTAGATACAGTAACCGTCTACCTTAGCATGAGGGACCCTATAGGGCCCTGAAGCATGGACAGTAGCTCTCCATAAGATAAATGGCCCCCTATTGGAGTAGGCGCCTGTGTCATGAATTATCTTTACCTCAATAGCCTGCAGCTTACCGTCCCTAGATGCCCCACTCTTATACTTAATTATTGTGGCTTCCCTCTTGGGATGCATTAACATTGACTCATCCCTAGTGTACATGAGGAAAGAAGGCTTACCAGTTAATTTAGCTATTAACGCTGCCTTAGCCGCTACCAGAGGCCCCTCGTCATCCTTACCTCCAAAACCACCCCCCATATAGGGAATAATTACTTTAATATTGCTTTCTGGGAGTCCTACTACCCTAGCAACAATAGCCCTAACAAGATGAGGATACTGACCAGCCGAAATAACAGTCAATCTGTCCCCCAACTCAGGAAGTGCCAGAGCCCCTTCAGTCTCTAAATATACGTGGTCTTGGTGGTGTGTCCGGTACTCATTCTCCACTATGACGTCTGATTTTGAGAAGCCTTCTTCAATATCTCCCTTCCTTACTTTAGTTCTGAAAGCAATGTTAGACCCTACCTCCCCATGAACTAGAATATCCTTTCTTTCCATAGCCTCCAAAGGATCAAGAACATAAGGTAATGGATCGTACATTATCTTAACTTTTTCAGCTGCCTCAATAGCTTTATCGAAATCCTTAGCCGCTACCAAAGCAACTAGCTCACCAGCAAACCTTACTTTCCCTTCAGCTATTAGAGGCTGATCAGGCAATGCATAACCAACTTGGTTCTCACCAGGAATGTCCTTAGCTGTAAAGACCCCTTCTACACTAGGAACTTCCAGAGCTTTGCTTGCGTCAATCCCTAAGATCCTTGCATGAGGTTCTGTACTTAGAACTTGCTTAATGAAGAGCATGTGACCAGGCATATAGAAATCTTCAACAAATCTTGCTTGACCCATTGCTTTCTCTAAAGCATCAGCTCTCCTGACTCCCTTACCAACAACTAAGAATTCTTTAGCCTTCAACCATTTCTCCATTAATGCATACGGATCTTCACTTGAACTCATTAAATCACCTCAAACATATTTAATTTTCCATCATAGAAGGATTGCATAGAATTAAAAACTTTCCTAAAATAAATTATTTTTTTAAGTATTCCTCCTTATAATATTTGAATTATTTTT
>JALWQN010000005.1 GCA_027083115.1 Desulfurococcales archaeon | reverse complement strand
GACGTAATAGAGGATCGAGTGAGGAGGTTAGGTCAGTACCTCTATGACAAGCTAATGGGTTTGAGGGTTAAGATAATGACGCCTGAGGATAAGGCCTTCAGACACGGCCTGATAGTTTATTCTTCGGGGGACCTACATAGGGATAAGAGGGCTTACGAGTACTTCAGTAATTCTGTGGCTGGTGAGAAACCAATTAAGGTTTCCTTAAGGTATGTTGGTGGTGTGGGTGGTATTAGGGTAAGCACTCACTTCTTCAACACCAAGGAAGAAATAGATTACCTAATAGAAAAACAGAAGAAAATACTGAGTAGATAGTTTTGCATTACTTCTCGCTTCTCCTCAGGTACACTTGCCCTATCAGTGCGAAAATAATCACTAGCCCGAAAACTACCTGAATCCAGAAGCCAGTTACTCCTGCAGCCAAAATCCCTATCTCTATAAGCCCTAGTATTAAGCCACCCATGAATGAACCGAAAACACTGCCTATGCCTCCAGTGAGTGGCGTCCCACCAACAACAACTGCAGCAACTGACTTCAGCAGGTATATCTCACCTAAGTCAGGCCAGAACGTAGCCATTTCAAGCGTTGCCAAAACACCTGCTAAGGCCGCTATGGCACCGTGTATTGCAAATGTGTAATTAATTACCTTATTTATGTTTATTCCGAGCATTTTAGCAGCTAATCTATTGTCGCCGGTGTAGTAGATGTAGGCGCCGAACTTATGCAGGTTCAGGAAGACCCAGAGCAATATAGCCACGGCTATTGTCCAAAGCATTTGGAGAGGTACTCCTAAGGCCCTACCCACTAGGGCTTGGGATGTTGCGCTCTCTCTGTAAGCGCCTAAGGGGGTGCTGAAGCCTTGGGTGCCTAGGAGGATTATACCCCTATAAAGGAACATAGTTCCTAACGTAGCTATGAGGGAAGGAATCTTGAACTTCGTCACAAGTACTCCGTCGAATAGCCCTGCAAGAAAACCAACCAATACCGCAAGTAGAGGCCCCAAAATGGTTGGGCCCGTATTCACCCAAGTTAATGCTAGAACCCAACCTCCCAGACCCATTATTGATGGGAAGGAGAGATCGAATTCCCTAAGTATGAAGATGAAGGTAAGACTTAAGGCAGGCAATATAGTGAATGGAGCTACGGAAAGCCATGAAGTGTAGGTGAATGGGTTTGAGAACCCTTTAGGGTTTATCCCGAAGAAAATAACCCACATAACGAAGAATATTGCTGTAACAGCCAGCTGAAGCTTATAGTTAGTGAGTGTTTTTCTTAACTCCAACCAATCGAGCCTATTAAGCAAGGAACTCACCCTCAGCCTAACTTAGCTAGCTATTAGGTTAATGTCTTTGTATTTGGGGGGGAACTTACCCGTGCTAGCTATGTATATCATGATGTCCGACACTTCTTCGGGGGTTACGTCCTTCTTATAGAACTCCCCTATTATCTGTCCGCGCTCAAGTATGACGAACCTATCAGCCACTGGATAAACGTGGTATATGTTGTGGCTTATGAACACAGCTGACTTGCCCCTCTTCTTTAAGCTCCTCACGTACTCCAGAACCTTCTGGACTTCAGCAAGAGATAACTGGATTGTTGGTTCATCAAGGATTACGACATCTGCCTCGAAAGTTAATGCTCTCGATATCTGTACTCCTTGCCTGTAACCTCCAGAAAGGTTCTTGACAGGTACGTCTGGAGGCAATTTCTTAAGGCCTAACTCATCAAGTGCTTTAGCTGCTCCTTCCTTCATTTCCTTAATTTTGAGGAAGCCGAACCTGCCTGTGAGTTCCCTGCCCATATAGACGTTCCTCCACACACTATGGTTGAATGCCAGCGTCCTTTCTTGATGCACCAACACAATGCCTAACTTGTAAGCTAATTCAGGCGATAGCCTTCTGAACTTCCTTCCCTTAACTATAATGTATCCTGAGGTCGGCGGGTAAACGCCAAAGAGTGTCTTGACGAGTGTTGATTTTCCTGCGCCGTTATCGCCCACTAGGCCAACAACCTCATTATAACCTACCCTGAAATTAACTCCTCTTAAAGCAATGACTTTACCGAACTTCTTAACTAAGTCGACGGTCTCTATAATGTAGTTGCTGTGGTTCTCTGAAGCCAGCACAACCACCCCTTCAATAATTCTTGATGCTATAGAATTTTAAAATTAAGCTTAGGGCTTCCTTAATGCTGTTTTGGAAAAAAGTTATTTTCTTTATGGTTTTACCTATATCCTTCATTGACTAGGGTCTCTAAGGCTGAAACGTCTTCAGGGCCTAACACAGCACCGCCTGTGTTTATGTAGAGCCCAGCAAAGTGGTACTTTATGCTCAGCACTAAGTTAAGA
>JALWQN010000004.1 GCA_027083115.1 Desulfurococcales archaeon | reverse complement strand
CTTCAATCCTCCTCGAGAATTTGAAGTCTGATGGTGCTGCAGCAAGAATGACTACATCGTAAGAGTCTTCCTTCACTTCCTTAAGGCATTCCTTAAGCATTTCGTCTACTGTCTCAACCGGAATTGGTCTTATATAGTGAGGAACGGGATACTTAAGAGGTCCATGTACTAAAGTGACTTCAGCACCCCTGAAGTAGGCGTTTCTAGCTATTTCTATACCCATTAAGCCGCTTGAGGAGTTAGTCAGGAACCTAACTGAATCAAGCCACTCTCTCGTGGGCCCAGCAGTCACTAATACCTTTATTCCCTTAAGATCAAGACCTCTAAGAGCTAAGGCCTCCACAGCTGAAACTATTTCATCCCCTGAAGGAAACTTAGCTTTACTCTCGAGTACCAACGGGGGTATGACAATAACACCGGCCTTCTTAAGCTTCCTCAGTGCTTCCTTCAATACTGGACTATTCCATAAACCATAATGCATTGAAGGAACTAGGATGACTTTCTTCCCTAACCCAAGAATATTTCCCGCCGTTAATAACACGGGATTATCTAGGGATGCTGAAGCAAGCTTACCTATGAAGTTAGCTGTTGCAGGAGCAACAACCATGACATCTCCCTCAACCCCTAAATCTACGTGAAGGCTTCCTTCTGATAAATCCATAAACACATGTTCTCCCGTAGCCCACCGCAATAATTCATGCGTTATGAAATGAGATGCTCCTTCGCTCATCACAGGTTTTACTGTAGCTCCCCTCTTAATCAGCTCTCTCATAACGTCAATAGCTCTGTATACCGCAACAGAACCAGTGACGCCAAAAACTACCGTAACTCCATTAAGATGACTCGATTTTATGCCTTTAATCTCATCTATTGATGTGCTTGAGTGCTTTGTGTCACTCATTACCTTGACCTGTGTCTTTATTTACTAACAATATTAAATAAGGTATTGATTAGGAGGGGAATTACTTGGGTGAGAGCGATATACCTTCATTCAGTGTCAGGGAAGCGAGGCCCGAGGACCTTAATGAAGTAATTAATATTAACTTAATGTGTTTAAGAGAGCATTACCCTGATTATTTCTGGAGAGATCACCTGCAGTTATGGGGTAAGGCCTTCTTAGTTGCTGAGCTTAATGGCAAAGTAGTTGGTTACGTCATGACTAGAGTTGAGAGATCGATTGGTTACGTAAGTAGGTTCTTCCCTAAGAAGGTCGGTCATATAGTGAGTATTGCGGTCCTTCCTGAATTTCGGAAGAGAGGAATAGCCACTGCATTAATGAAGGAAGCAATTAAGAGACTTAAGGAAATTTATGGGGTTAAGGAGGTTTATCTTGAGGTTAGGATCAGTAACGAACCGGCAATAAAACTATACGAAAAACTAGGGTTTCAGAAGGTAAGAAGGCTTAAGTATTACTACTTGGATGGGGAGGATGCTTGGGTAATGGCTAAGGAAGTCTAAAAAAGTTGCTCGCATCAATTAATGAGTTATGAAAAATTATGGTTACACTATTTAGTTCTTCCCCGAGAGCGAGTGCTTTAATACTCCCAAGCCTGCATACCTCGGAAGCATTGCCCCCAGAAACAAGTAATCTAAGTTTAATTTCCTTAATTATTTCAGTGAGTTCTTGAAGTCCCTTCCTAACCCCTAAAGCATGCACTAAATCCCCACACCCGTATGGGGGATAGTAACTGACCAGAATATTTAAGGTAATTCTAGAACCAAGTATTCTCGATAACCTGCCAATATCCTGAATAGGGTTTAGTCCGCCTACCCCCCCAATAATGATGTCCTTAATCCTAACTGCTTTTCCATCTAGAAGAACTCCATACTTTCTGGCTTCCTTTGTAACAGCTATGTCATCGTAAGGTGAAGTAACTAAAAAATACTTTCTTTTCCTTAGTTCCTTTATTAAGTGAGTGCTAAAACCGCACCAACCTATTAGAACTGCTGCTTCAGGAGATAGTTCACTCACTCTATCAAGGAATCCTCTAATCTCTTCCTCCCAAAGAAGTTTAGGTGACTTAACAACTAAGATCTCCATAACTCATTACCAGATAAAGACCTAAACCAGCGGAAAGGATATCTGAGGTTGTACCGGGATTCACTCCTGAATCACGCAGGAACCTGTCTAATTTCTTCAGGTACTGGGCTCCTTTAACTCTGCTTAAGTGTGTCAGTTCCTTAAGAATTACCGCGGCATTATGTCCGAAGGATTTCGTAACTAGTGTGTCAGGGTATTTAGATAGAAGATTCAGTTGTGCTTCCTTAACCGCCTCAACCACGTTCAACCCTTTCTTACTTACGTAGTTCTGCAATTGATTACATACCTCTACGGTTCTAGGGAATCTGTTTACAATTTCGTAAGCCACTGAATCATCGCTTGATGAGGCTTCCAGAACTTCCCAGACACTAAGGGATTTCGGTTCTTCACGGATATCGGGTACTCTACCGAAGTACCTGCCTAAATGCTTCTCTGCAGCCAGCCTTATGCCCTCATAAAAGCTTGCTGCACTCTCTAGGGTTAAAGAATCCTTAAGTAACTCGTGTCCTTTAGTGATGTTTTTAAGTGTGGGACTTAAGCCTAAACCCAATACTGAAGTTATGGAATAAACAAGGGATACTGATAGGATTGCGTAACCTAAAGAAACATTTGTTCCTATGTTTGGGGCTCTTACAGCTTTAGTAACTACTTTCTTCACTGATTCCCCTAAATTGACGTTGGCTTTACATAGTCCTCTCTCGGCTGTTAGAGCAAGTACTTGATAGATGTCGGCAGAGGCTAAAATAAATTTATTTATGTTGAGGTCCTTCAATCCTTTCTGTGAGCTCACAGTACTTAGTTTCTCGGGGGTTAAGGCCTCAATAAGAAATGATATGCTGAAAAAATAAGGGATTTTTTCAGTGTCTATCCTCACTCACCAGGTAGGTGCTTGACTATGTGGATCTTCTCCACCTGATTCCTTAAGGGATCTCTCCAGCTATCGCCAACAGAAATTATTGAGAATATCCCTATTGGCGTAGCTCCCGACATCCTAACTAGCTTAAGTAATGCCTGAGAGGTTCTTCCTGTATGTATTAAGTCATCAACAATCAGAACCCTGTCGTTTATGGTTAGTGCGTTCGTGGGGAGATAAATGCTTACCATAGCTGGCGGGTCCCTAGCTAAGTAGCTTGTCTGGAAGTAATTCTTGACGCCGAATTCAGGTCTTCTTCTCGCTATAACTAGTTTGCTGTCCAGGATATCGCTAGCAGTTACTGCCATAGGTATACCATCAACCTCTACGGTCGCTACTGCAGTTATGTCGTACTGATGGAATTCCCTGTAAGTGATGTATGAAAGTATCTTCAGAAGAGGGAGATTATAACTTATTCTAGATACGTTATATATTCCCTTACTTACCTCAATGACATTGTCCTCAATTAGCCGGTCAATGACTGAGGGCACAGTTAATTTCTCGATGAGCTCTTGAGCTCTTTCTGCTGTGGGCATTATCTTCATGTTTATGTATCTCCAGAGGGCAGGGGCAGGTAAACCTGTTATTGCTTCTAACTCCCTGTACTTAAACACTTTCTTGAAGGCTCTCAAGAGCTCAATTGCGAATATTCTAGCATCTCTTAACACTCGAAACACCTTACCAAAACCTACTCTTGCAGTTCCTTATAAATTTATTTAACCAAATTAAAAACCTAGTCTTGAATTGTTTTACCTCCTATAGCGACCTTGTTAATGAATTCTGGGTCACTAACGTCATAAACAATTGTTGAAGCTATTTTCTGAGCTATAGTAGGTATGTCTTCACTTAAGTCAATGACCTCACCTAAGGCTATAATTCTAGGTTTACCTTCAGTATCTTGACCAACAACCACGTTGACATTTAGGTCAGCCTCCTCTTTCAGGTAAGATCTCAGTATCCATATTTTCCTAAGCATACCTGAGTTCTTCTCTGGTGGAATTAAGGCAACTATCGTTAATTCCTTCATTTTTTCCCCAAAGTATCTCTGGATTTATGCACCATTTAAAAAAGGAGTTCTATATTGGTGTATAGGATTGAGCAAGATCTCATTTTGATATAGGTTTAAGTAACTTCTTGTATATATATTAACGGGGTGAATGAGGGATGGCTAGATCAGTAAAAGAGAGTGAGAAAGACCTAAAGGTTGTTTACGAGGATGAAGATCTGGTTGTTATTAGGGCTCCAGATGATATGGAGCTCGAGAAGATTGTCATATCCATCATTAGGTCTAAAGGTAGGCCAGTAACATGGCATGAACTCAGGAAAGAGCTGAGTGGTATAGCTGGCGAAGATAGATTAAGGAAGGTCTTAGTTAAGCTGATTGAGAGAGACGAGATCGTTGAAATGATTGACGGTAGCTTCGGTCTGAAAGGTATGGAAGTTACATACGTGCCTAGAAGATTAAAGAAGCGTGTGAGGCCTTTAGTACCTAAGAAATTCAGGATCAGGTGGGGACACTTGGTTGAGACAGCAGGAAGCATTTCAGCAGCTATTCAGTACTTGCGCGAAGCTAAATTAAAGGGTAGAAGAGGAAGAATTAACTAAATAG
This sequence comes from Desulfurococcales archaeon, assembly GCA_027083115.1. Classification (GTDB taxonomy): domain Archaea; phylum Thermoproteota; class Thermoprotei_A; order Sulfolobales; family NBVN01; genus S013-73. The sequence goes on along the minus strand of JALWQN010000004.1, from coordinate 4,998 downwards.
CTAAGCTTAACTGGGGAAATAAGCCTAATTAATAGGTGATAACTACTGACGATAGAAACCAATAGTGCCTGCGAGGAAGCTGAACTGAAGTTAGTTGGTAAATCGGTATTTGTGAAGCTGAAGTCTGGTGCTACTGCCTTCATACCTAAGGAAAGGTTTTGTGAGGCAGTAAAAAGGTTCGGTATCTGCGTAGATAACTCTTTCAGTATAAAATGTCAGTGAAAGTTTGGTGCTAATTAGTTTATTTCCTCTTTAAAAAGGAATATATTTTTTCCTTTATTAGTAGGGCGTCTTTTTCAAGTATAGGGGACTCACATATTATTACTCCAGCAACCTTATAATCGATTAGGGCCTTGATTACTTCCTCCCAATTAAAATACGACTCCTGCAGTGGGAGATGTCTTTTCTCGCCTCTCTGCCCGTACTCCATCCCCGAGATATGTATATGCATGGACTTGAGAGCTTCCTTACCTAAGTATTTCTCAATTAGTTCTAGGGCCTTAGAAAACTCCCTATAGTTGTTGAATTTCCCTAATGATCTAGCGTACAAATGAGCGAAATCTATAGTTATTGAGGCGTTCTCCAGACCCTCTGCGACCTTAAGAACTTCCTCGAGAGATCCGAACTCAGCCAAACCACCCATCGTTTCTGGGCGTATCCAAATATCTATTCCTTCGTCCTTTAATGTCTTTAAGATCTTCTTCAGGCTTTTCCTAACTCTTTCAATGCTTTCTTCACTGCTTAACTTGCCATAATAGCCTGAGTGAAAAACTACCGACCATGCTCCAGCTTTATAACCAGCTCTTGCTGCAGCAAGTATTCTCTCAATAGATGCCTTAACTTTAGCTTCGTCAGGCGAAAGTAAATTTATGTAGTATGGTGCATGCACTGTTAGCTTTACTTTCGCTTCTTCAGCTACTTCCTTAGTCTTTAAAGCAAGTTCATCGCTCATCTTTACGCCTCTAACAAACTCTATCTCCATCGCATCCAGACCTAGGGAAGCTACTTCCTTAATCCCTTCAGGAGTGGATCTCTTCTTTGCTGAGAGTGGAATGCCTGCAGGCCCAACATAAAGTTTTCTCAGGATTTTGGTCATGCTTACCCCAAATATTATTGAATGATTTATGATAAACTTACCCCTTTATATATTATTTCGGCAGTAGTTAGTCGGTAGGGGCATTGAGCAGATCTTTGAAGTCAGAGAAACCGAGAGAACCGGCTGAAATTAAGGACTTCATAACAAACCTAATTAATGGTGGCGTATCCCCTACTTACGCTATCTGGTTAGGTAATAAATTACCTAAGTATTTATGGGAGTTCTGGGGTAAGGACCTTAAGTCCGTTGGTTTAAGGTGGCAGGGATTTCTCAAGTGTGTTTCTAGGTTTGAGGAAGATATAATTAAGTGGGTTAGTGGTGAAATGGGTTGGGAAGCTCTGATTGATGAAATTATGAAGGGTTGTCGCTTAACTGGTCTCGAGAGTAGGAAAGTAGGTTTATTTAAGTGGTTAAGGAAAGAGATAGTTTAAAACCCTATCATAAAGTTAAGTTGGTGGTGCATAGTTATGACTAATGCATACTATCCTTCATTCAGCGACTGGTTATGGTTATTCTTTCTATTATGGATATTTATCACGTTCCTTACGCCCCACCTTAAGCACCAGTCCCTAAAGAATGCAAGAGCGGCATTAATTAGGAAATTGGAGGTTAAGCTCGGTGCTAGAGTCATAACAATGATTCATAGGCAAGAAAGGATTTCTTTGTTCGGGATACCTATATATAAATTCATCGATATTGAGGACTCCGAGCAGGTTTTGAGGGCTATAAGGTTAACGCCTCCAAACAAGCCAATAGCTTTGGTTCTTCATACGCCAGGAGGTTTATTGCTTGCTGCATCTCAAATTGCTTTGGCTCTGAAAAGGCATCCAGCTAAGAAGATAGTTATAGTGCCTCACTACGCGATGAGTGGTGGAACCCTAATATCTTTAGCCGCTGATGAAATATGGATGGATCCTGATGCAGTATTAGGTCCTATAGACCCGCAACTAACTTGGCAAGGAGGTCAGTACCCGGCACCCTCTATTGTTAAGGTAGTTAAGGAAAAAAGTGTGGAGAAAGTTTCTGATCAGACATTGATCCTGGCGGATATTGCGGAGAAAGCACTAACTCAGACGAAAGCATTAGTAACTAAGTTACTTGAAGGGAAATTAAGCCAAGAACAGATAGAGAAGGCAATTGATAAGCTCGTTATGGGGACATACACTCATGACTGGCCAATAACTGTAGAAGACCTGAAGGAACTAGGGCTTAACGTAAAGACTCAGTTGCCTCCAGAAATTTATGGACTGATGGATCTCTACCCACAGGAAACTCCATCCAGACCATCGGTAGAATACGTTCCTGGCCCAGTACCAACACGCCCAACACACCCTTCTAGGGGAGCAGGAAAATAAAACTAAATAAAATAAAAGATCCTCAAAAAAGAAACTTATTTAAGTGATGAGTATTCATTGTATTGAGGGACGGCGGGTAACTCCGCGAAGCTCATAAGGGCTTCAGAACCGGCCCGGAGATACACCCTCTAGGAGGGTCTAACCCGAGGTCGGTGGTTCAAAACGGGACTGAGTCCCGGGAAAGTCCACCCCCCGCTACCACACATGAATGCCCCCCACCAAATTTTCTTCCTTAAATAAGGAAGTGATTGACCTGACCAAATATTTAGGTGTGGCAAGACGGTCTTGATTCTTTAAGGTTATTTTAACATATTTAAGGAAATCCTGCCTGGTTAGAATGCATTAGTAGCTTAAGAATTTTAGGGTGGGACGGCGGGATAACCCTCCCGCGGGCTCCCTGGCTACCCCACCCCGCTGCTTTGGCCCCCCATTGATTATGGTTTTATTTGGTTTTTAAGCGTTTAATTTAGTAAAAGGTTTTGTCTACTGACTTAGTTTTTCCACCTAGGTAGTCCTCATAGCTTTTAAGGTCAAGTAATCCATGTCCGCTAAGATTGAAAAGTATTGTTTCCTTAGTCCCTTCTTTACGTGCTCTTATAGCTTCATCAATTACGGCTTTTATTGCATGTGCGCTCTCTGGTGCTGGAAGAATTCCTTCTAATTTAGCGAATAATATGCCTGCCTCAAAAACTTTTTTTTGTGGATAGGCTACAGGATTTATTAAGCCCTCTTTAACCAAGAGGCTAAGAGTTGGTGCAGCTCCGTGATACCTTAAGCCGCCGGCATGTATTGGAGGTATCTTGTAGTTGTGTCCAAGAGTTAGCATCTTAATTAATGGAGTTAAGCCGGCTGTATCACCATAATCGTATCTATAATCTCCACTAGTTAATGAAGGTACTGCCTTAGGTTCGGCAGCAATAAATCTCGTCGATCTTTTACCAAGCAATTTATCTACAATGAAGGGATAAGCAAGTCCAGCGAAGTTAGAGCCGCCTCCCACACATCCGATAATTACGTCAGGGTGCTCGCCAAGTAGTTCCAACTGGACCTTAGCTTCCTGTCCAATCACTGTCTGATGAAGTAATACATGATTTAATACGCTCCCTAAACAGTACCTGGATTTCTCAGCCCTTAACACGTCCTCGATAGCTTCGCTGATTGCTATACCTAAGCTCCCAGGGTTTTCAGGGTATTCCCTAAGTAGTGAGCTACCGAACTCGGTTAGTTCGCTAGGTGAGGGATATACTTCTGCACCGTAAACCTGCATTAAAGTCCTTCTGTAAGGTTTCTGGTAATAACTAACTCTGACCATAAATACCCTGACCTTAACTCCTACTAGCGCTCCAGCTAGAGATAGGGCTGACCCCCATTGGCCAGCTCCAGTTTCAGTAACGACTCGCTCTATACCTTCAATGCTGTTGTAGTAAGCTTGAGGTATGGCTGTATTTATTTTATGGCTTCCTGTAGGCATTGCTCCTTCATACTTAAAGAATATTCTTGCTGGAGTATGTAGGAAGCTCTCAAGCATCCTAGCACGAAGTAATGGTGTGGGTCTACCTAGCTCTATATATATGTCCCTAACGTACTCAGGTATTTTGATTCTTTCCTCAGAACTAAATTCCTGCCTAACTAGCTCACCAGCAAATATTCTCTCAAGTTCATTAGGCTTAACTACTGGACCATCTGGTTTGATGGGTTTAGGTAGTGCTTTAGGAAGAGATGGTAGGATATTTATCCAGAACTTAGGAACAAGTTCTTCACCTAACGCCATTGGCGCATGAGACGCACCTCAGCTTTCAGTATGTCTGAAGTATATAAAGATAGTTTTACATAAATTAATTGTGATGACCATAAAGTTATTTGCAGATCATTGGTTAATCCTAATACATTTGTTAATTATTTGCATATATGGCTAAACATTTTGAATTAAGCGTCTTTCCTAAGTTCTACTGAATCTGGAACGTGTTAGTGACAATAAGTCTTTCCATGAGGGTGACGTATTAGGGCCAACTCCATATTTCCTGCCGGCCATGACCTCCAGGTCTAATTCGGTAAGTATATTTAGGGTGTGAGCTATTGCTTCCGCCTCACTTAATGAGGCGGTGTCCCTTAAGTGCTTTGCTAAGGAATTCGCTTTCAGCACTGATAGTGTTTCAAGAAAGTATATTATGGGAGATATCGGGTTTACGTCTATTATTCTGCCGTTAGTTCTTACGTAATTGCCCATGTCTCCCTTAGCGGCCTTATAAGGTATTAACCCAGATTCTGTTTTAGATCTACTTAAGATTTTCTCGTAAAATCTTAGGTGGTCTTTCCAGATTCCTAACGCACCTAAGTAACCCCCTGAGGAAGCAATTACTTCAATTCTTTTAAGGACGTAATCAGTCGGTAACTCGCCATCGGCTCCCGGAGCAAGGACGGCCACAACGGAGTCCTTCTGAGGTAGGGAAGCAAGTATTAAAGAATCAGTTAATGGTGAAATCAGACTTTCTTCGTGTCCCTCAGCAAGTATGTCTCCACCAACATCTAGGGCAATTACCTCACCAT
>JALWQN010000003.1 GCA_027083115.1 Desulfurococcales archaeon | reverse complement strand
GTCTGGAACACTCTCTTAAGGCTAGACACGATGTATAGAGCAATAGCTAACGCTTTAAGTAACGAAGGTGTCAGGAATTCAAAAGAAATTTATAGAACCATAAAGAAAGTTCATGCTGAAGCAAAAGCTCTGAAGGTTGAAGGTAAACTACCTAATGATAAAAGAATAATTGATGAGTCTCTTAAGCTCCTAAGTAAAGAATTAGGTGTTAGCGATAGGGTAATTCGTGAGTCAATAAATAATGCAAGTAATGAAGTGATTAAGGATCTAACTTATGATGGCGTTATCAGCGTACTTCAGCTGGCTAAAGAATTGGGTCTTAAAGTTGTTTTGCTAGGCAATGTCTTATTCTGGGGCTCTGTATTAACTAAGAACCTCCTTGAGAGAGCAGGAATTCTTGAGTTTGTTGACGCTACATACTTTGCTGACGAAACAGGAATTCAAAAGCCCGACCCGAGAGCATTCCGTAAGTTCCTAAAGGACTTCAATTTGAAACCAAGTGAAGCTATGCATGTAGGAGACTCAATAACGGAGGACTTTGGTGGAGCGTTAGCATCAGGTTTATCAGCAACCTTAATAACTGAAGACATCAATGAAGTTATTTATATAGTGGGATCAAGAATCTTCTTCATACCGTCCATTAAATATCTGGGTTTCCTCCTCCGTAAGCTTATGGAGCAATAATTTTCTCACATCCTACCGATGGCTCTAGGCCCGTATTTTCTGAGGTAGCTATTCTCTATCCTTCTATAGATCAATAGCGCACAAGCAAGCATTGAAGTAGCTATTATGAAGTTAAGTAGCACAAGTAGTTGCAGGGGGAGATAAGTCATGGCTCCAGTAGCTCCGTAACGGGTTAGTTCTGACGGGTATGAGAACGGGATAGCTAGTGCTGCATACCTCATGAGTGGCGGAAGCTTGCTTACTGGTATGGCAATACCTCCCAAAACCAGAAGCAGAAAGTTGCTTATGTCGAGGAGGGTTCCTGGAACCCCAATTCTGAACGATATTGCTGAAAGCATTAGACCGTAAGATAAGGCCATCACAAACATTGTTGCTAGCCCTCCTATAATCGCTATGGGATGACTCACGTAGGATGCAGTAGGTCCAGAGAGCTTCCTTATCAGGAAATAAAGGACTGGAGTTATTAGGACAGTGTCTGTAACCACTGTGATGGTTCTGCCTGAGAGTAAAGACATTATTGAGGTGTTATGTATTGTGTGTTCCTCATACATGCCTAAAGATAAAATAAACCATGCCCAACCACCAACTGACCACACACTTGATGAAAGCACTGTCCAAAGAATTATTCCCCAAAACATGTAGGGAGCTATTTCTGGGATTTCACTTGAAGGAACAAATATTAAGGCACCAATAATGAATATAGCCATCCATAAAGCCATATTTATTGTTGAGTTAATGAATGTGTACTTGAATCTCCAAGTCCTTAGTGCATGAAGATAAAGGAGCGCCCTTAGCTTCAGCAAAGAACTCAATCACTCCACCCCCTTCCTCTTCACAGCAACTTCTGCCTTAGTCACTACGTAACTTGCGACTCCATTATATATGGCACCCAAACCTGCAAGGATACCTAAAGTCAAAACTACCCACCCCCAAGGCATTGATGTGTACTTAGCCGCCAGCTTAGCCGCATCAACAACGTACTTGCTGGGTACGTAGGCAGAAAGAACCTGAAGAGCTCTTGGGAGGACGCTCACTGGGTAGAAAACTCCTGAAAGTAGAAGGATAAAGGGAGTTATGCTACTTATTATGTTTGACTCTTCCCTTACAAAAAGCAAGGCTGTTGCCGCAAGCACAGATAAGCCAACTAGAGGTATCATACCCATATACATTATGAGCAATATTATCACTAGCTTTAGGCCACCAACTATGCTTTCAAAGTAGAAAGCCGCTGGAGCTACAGCAACCACCGAAATTAAGGGAGTTATGATTGAGTCCGGTATTCCTGCGGCAATCATTAGTTTTGCTTCCCTAATAGGGGTGAGAAAAATGTAATTGAGGGTCCCTAACCACCTATTATAGAGAGCAAAACCCGCTACAGCATCAACTATCCCTACACTACTCATAGCTACCGCTGAAGCCGAGAGCAAATAAAAAGCTGGGTCAACAACACCAACCCTCTTAGAGAAGAGGCTAACGTTACCTACTAGGGCACCTAGACCGAGCATCACCCCCACTAATAAGTAAGGCCATAAGAACATCGAGAAAAACATCCACTTGTTGTTCTTGTACCAGTAAATACTTGAATGTAGCTGTGCTCTAAACACGTCAATCATTGATGACGGCATTCTCTCCATCACCTTTCGTTACTGCAATAAATACATCCTCAAGACTTGGTTCCACAACCTCAGCCCTACGTACGTTGAAGCCCTTACTAACTAAGGCATTAATTGATGATGCAATAGCTTTTTCTTCATTCCCAGCATCAACAAGTATTCTTGCTTCAAAACCGTCCCTTACCTCCTTTATTCTTATGTGTGGGCTTAACGTAGACTCAAAAAGCAATTTGCTGACAGCATTCAAGTCTGAAGCTATTTTACCAGAGAACTTAATGCTTACGGGTATCTTATCAGCCACAAGCCTCTTTAACTCATGCACTGTACCTTGAGCAGAGATCTTGCCTGAAGAAATTATCGCTACGTAGTCACAAATTATTTCGGCCTCAAACATATTGTGTGTGGTAATCATGACTGCCTTACCTTCCCTCTTAGCTAACCTAACAAGCAATTCCCTTATCCCTCTAGCTGCTGGAGGATCTAGCCCAAGAGTTGGCTCATCAAGTATCAATATTGGCGGGTCATGAAGCAAGGCCCTAGCCAGAGCTAACCTTGCCTTCATTCCTAAGGAATACTCCTCATAAAGCTTATCTATCGACCTGAGCTCATCCAAACCAACCAACTTAACGACTCTGTCGATAGCTTCTTCCAGGTCTTTCCCTTTCAGCCCTCTTAGCATGCCGAAATACTTAAGGTTCTCCCTCCCTGTAAGCTTCCAGAAGAATCCTCTCTCAACATTAAGGACAACCCCTATAGATTCCCTCACCTTTATTGGGTTCTTAACTACGTCAAAACCATTAACTAGGGCTCTCCCCCCATCCGGCAGCAGTAAGGTCGTTATTATTTTCACTGTTGTCGTTTTTCCTGCGCCATTAGGCCCTAATAAACCGAAGACCTCACTCCACCTGACCCTGAACGAAACACCACGAAGCGCATGAATGATCCTCTTCCTTTTTCTGAGGAAACCCTTCCTAATGTAAGTAACGTAATCCTTCAGTAAGCCTTCAGCAAGAATTGCGTTTCCTGAAGACATTAGATAACCTCTAATCCTCGATACTTAGGTGATCGATCTTTATCACGTTATCCACATCTGCGTCATCAGCCATATCCAAGGAATTAACGTACTTAACCTCATGTACCTCGGCCCTTGACTTAATAACTACATCAATACCCTCAACGCTTCTAACCTCCGCCTGCTTACCTACCTCAACATCCTTACCTATAACTTCCCCATTAACCTCAGCTTTTTTCCCAATGATTATCTCATCCCCAATTACTTTAGCCCTAATCCTCGAGTTCTTACCTATCTCGACTTCGTCTCCCTTAATTAGCTCAGCAGTCACAGAACCGCTTAAAACGATTTCGTCGCCTAAAACTTCCTTAGCCGACAATGAGCCAGCGAGCTCCAACTCATCACATTTGATTAATGACTTAGCCTTACATGAGCCGTTAAATTCGCATTCCTCAGCCTCAATAGAGCCCTCAATAGCTGCTGATCCATTAATCCTTAACTCACCACCCTTTATTGACCCGTCTACAGTTAGTGACCCTGAAACACTTATCTCGTCAAAATCTATATTTCCTTTAAGCTTCAAGGAGCCAGAGGCATTAAGCTCATCAATATATGCTTTCTCCTCTTCTAAATCCAAACCCTTACACCAAATTAGAATTGGGATGGAACTTAAATAATGTACTCACAAATTGTGAGTACATTATTACGTAAATTCTTACTTGACTAGCGATGTGAGGCTATCATACAGGCTCAAATAAGTGTAACCCAAATCACTTATTTTATATATCCTTACAGAGTTCAGCAGTTCCTCATAAATCAGGCCTTTCTCCTTAAGAAACTCAAGAATCACTAATCCCCTATCTACTGGAAGATTAGCAACCCTACACAATTCAGTTATTCTTAACCCCCTAAAGTTCATGCTTAGAGCTCTCAATACATCAGCAATGACGTCATACCTACATCTCCTCAAACCATTATCCCCTTAGACACTTTAATCAATGACAAATTATTTTTAATCCACAAGCAAGCATAACTAGGGGACTCTTCCTAGGTGGTAGGATGTGTAGGTTGCTAGCCTTCTCAGCAAAGGGAGAAAACCTCCCTCAAACCAAAAATCTCATTAATGCCTTCATGAAAGCCTCCGAAAACGATCCCTACCTAACCCAAATAACAGGAGGTAATTCAAGAAGTCATAATGATGGTTGGGGCTATGCCTTAGTAGGGGAATGGCTTAACGGAGGCATTCACGTACTCCACTATAGATCCATAAAGCCTGTGTATGAAGATTTAGATGGGCTTTACAAACTTGTGAATACTCTAGAAAGAGTTAAGTGGGTTACCGCATTACTACACTCGAGAAAAGCCAGTAAAGGGTACGGCAAAACACTAAATGATGTTCATCCTTTTCACGCAGTAAACCATGAAGGAATAGATTTTTGGGTAGCTCACAATGGCGCGATAGATATAAAGAAATTAGGTAGTGAATTAAGTGATTTCCCCGAAACTAGGGCCGACACCTTAGCGCTAACCATCTACCTAAGTGAATTCAGTATTCGGAGTCTTGAAGAAAAGTTTAGGGAACTATTAATTAATGGGGCAGTTAAGTCAGCACTATCTTTAGGCATACTAATAATGGAGGCCGGCGAACTACCTAAGCTTAAGGTCCTAAACTTCAACAATTATGAAGGTAAGGATGAAGTCAAAGCAAAATATTACAGTCTCTATGGATACTTCGAAAAAGGACTTATGGCTATTGCCTCATCAACCGTAGCAGAAAACTATGGAATGCCTGCGAAAGCTCTAAACAATGGTGAAATCGTTAATCTAGAAATCTATTTTATGGAAGGAGATACTGAGCTGAAATATTCTCGGAAGAACATACTAGATCATTAAGCTACTGTATTTAGGAAGTAGGAAGTAGCCAAACCTCATCAGACCCTGTAGCTCGAACCAATATAAGATCCCCAGAATAGTAAACCAATCTATTTCCAGGTCCTAGAGGCGCTGGAAGTCCCAAAACATTAATATGCGTTATATCTCCAGTGGAAGGATCTATTTTATATAGGCTACCTCCCTCAAGCAATAACCACAGATAGCCGCCACCATAAGCTAACCCCACAGCCCTATAACCTGGTAAACTATTTGAATAGATTTCAGGAGCATTACCCCCTAATTCATACTTTATTAGTTTCGATACCCCTGAAGAAGAATTCCTAGCTACCGCATAGAAAAAGCTACTATCCGTTGCTGATGCACCGTACTCGGTATCAATCACATTATCAAGGGAGTCAATGCCTGTGGCTGTTAGGTCTGTCAAATTCAGAACGCATAACTTGTTAGAACCTTCTCCTGGAAATACTATTAACTCACCTTTGATTGCCTCAGCAGTCACTCCAGAAGCGGAGGCATTACAACTACTGCTTAACTTCCTAATGTTGCCAGAAAGCAAATCAATGCTATAAACACCTGAACCATTAATCAGAAGTAATGAATCAGTAACTGAATTATCATATGTAACGTAAGCACTTCCATTAAATAAATTTCCGGGAGTGTAAATGCTTTTCCAGAAAATAATGCCTAGGTTGCCTTCGGAATCTGTGGTAAGATTATATATATCAATGTATGGATAGCCTCCAGAAGCAACAGCTAGTATGGGATACTCTTCATAGATTTCCCCCTCATAACTGAGAAGAGAACCGCCTAATAATACCGGGTAAGTCTTTGAACCTATTAGCGATCCGTTAGAGTAATAAAGGGATACTGTAGCGTTTCTAATAATTGGCTCATTTAAAACATATATTGACGCTATCCCATCACTTCCGGCAAGGGCGCTAAAAGAATTTCCTTCAGAATCTGTAATTATAACTTTATCATTCGGTTCTAATCCGCTGACGTTTATGTATAAAGGATTAGCGTTTTTAGTGATTATTAAGTTATCAAAAGAAGCATTAGCACCCCAGGTCGAAAGCCCGAAATACACACTTTCACTCAAAACTAGGTTGGCTTCTGTACTGCTTAATAAATCCCCACTTGAATTATATAAGAATAGGTATAATTTTTGTGAATTTGGATCGTACTTCATTAAGATCCATAAATTTTGTTGATAGCCAAAATTGTCGGACGAGTTCAATAAATTCCAGCTTCCGTTATATTCCTTTATAACTAGGGAGTTCGTAAAGTTACTGAAAGGCCATATCCAATACAATATTGTAATGTTTCTCTCTAAACCTGATATATTAAAATTATCATTGTTTAGATAGGCTATTCCTTCACTTCTTCCTGAATAATATGCTATTGTTACCCAACGTCTTCTTACACTATTTATTAAAGTCACATTATTAATTGTGGTGTTGAAGAACTCATAAATTGTATTACTACTCAATGGTGAAACGTTAGTTAGGGCTATCATTTCTCCTCCATAATTGTTTTCAATAGAGATATTTGTCTGATCGAGTGCCTTCTCTGCTGGATCCCAAGACCAGTTTCCTGAGATGATTTGTAGAGAATTCAGACTTGAGTTGCTTATGAAATCATTGTAATATAATGCATTGGAAGTTAGCGTTAAGTTTATTATGCTTGTTTTAGCTACTCCTGCCCATGCTATAGTGCCATCATCGGCTGCTCTTACTAAGTGATCATTGGAGAGTACTGCCGTTTTTATCGTTTGGGTTGAGGGAGGTGGAGGGTAGTGAAATATGTATTTTTTGTATCTGCTGGATATCAGGATTATTGTGTAGTTATCGCTTGGGTTGAAGCTACCGTTTATGGTTATTGTTGCTTTGCTTGCAACTGGTATATATGTGTTTAGGTTTCCGTAAGTGACTTGGTTTGTCTGTAGGTCCCTAACGTAGTACTTTAGTAGGATGACGTATGTGCTCCCATCGTTTTTGATTGTTAGTTTTATTTGTGTGTTAGTAGCTGTGGGGCCTTGAGTTATTTTTATGGATTCCATTGTTTTCTGTGAGGCTAACTCTATTTTATTTAGGGAATCAATAGTGACTTTCCTCCAGTAATTCATTATTAAGATTAGCGAGGAAACCATGGCCACCATTAAGAAGATAACGAAGATAGACGCGATTAGAGTGGAAACACCTCTTTTGTGGCTGTTCATTTTAACCCACCTGAAGGTAGAAGACTCCTTCAGCCCTTACTCCTTGATGTCCGGTAAGCAATATGTCGTAAGGTCCTGAAGTACTTAGGTCTACTAAAGCTGACAGCCTGTTTATTTCACCTATTTTTATGGGTTGGTTAAAGCCATACACTAAGTTATCATCTGGGACTTTACTACCATTGACGTAGAGGGCATTGAATACTGCATTACCTAGGTCTTTCGTATATAGGTAGATAATTATTGTTTTGTTTGAGGTTATGTAGTAAGCATCAACAATAAGGTACTTATTCATGGATGCTTCAGCGACCTTAGCCATCTCTTCAAACCTGTAAGTGGATGCGTCAATAGCTGCTTTACCAGCATAATATAAAGCCACACCCACACTCACAGCAATCAGTATGAGGATAGTTATTGAAATAAGTTCAGACACGCCCTTCCTTCTAGTGTGTAGGGCTTTCATCATTTCCTTGTTCCTCAACCGTTCGTTATATCTTATCACGACATAGCTATAAAGGTTGATTGCTTCTATATTGCATAAAATCATCTATTGATTCGTGATGTCTCCTTCCTGAGGAAATCAAGAAGTGTTTTCTTTTTCTTGTTGGGTTCTTCATATTTTTTCTTGGAGGTATCGTAATTCAGGATCTTCACCAATCTATCAAGGAACGGCTTCTGAGATTTCAGGATTTTTCTGTATGCTTCATTTATGCTGAACCACCTTGCCTTATCTATTTCAGGGAATTCCTTAATTATGCCTGAACCCTTAGGCCACTCCATAGTAAAGGTATTGCTTTTCACCTCCTTTACCTCAAAATCTTTCTCTAGGGCCCAAACATGAACTTTCTTACCTCCTGATTGCTTAACCTCACCTAAGTCTATGAAGTCTCCATCAACCTTAAACCCTATTTCTTCCTTGAACTCTCTTTTTGCTGCCTGGAGAGGATCCTCACCCTCCTCAACCTCTCCTTTAGGAATCATCCAGGCACCCTCGTCTTTTCTAGCCCAGTATGGACCGCCAGGATGAGCTAGCAATACCTGTAGCTCTCCATTCCTAAACCTGTAGAGCAGTATGCCAGCACTGAATTTCCTACTCAATGAACCACCTAATATTATTTCGGGAGGGAATAGATAATCCTTAGGTATCCTTAATAAATGCCCGAATTAATTAACGTAAGGATTGAGGGGATAATTGGTCTTGCCTGCATTAAGGTTAGTTATTGAGGGTATTGTTCAGGGAGTGGGTTTTCGTCCCTTTATCCACAGGGTCGCTTTAGCTACTGGAGTAAAGGGGTACGTTAGGAATGCTGGCGGTGCGGAGGTTGAAGTTCTTGCTGAAGGGACTTACGAGAAGCTATCTTCTTTCTTAAAGAAAATTATGGAAGAACACCCCCCTCCCGCATTAATTGAGTCAGTAGAGATTTATGCAATGAATCCTAAACGCTTCCTGGACTTCAGGATCCTGCCAAGCTCTAAAAAACCCATTAAGAGATCAATGATACCTCCGGACTTTGCTATATGTGATGATTGCTTGCATGAGATAAACGACCCGAATAACAGGAGATACAGATATGCCTTCAACTCATGTGCTTGGTGTGGGCCCAGGTACTCCATGATGTACAGGTCGCCCTACGATAGAGAAAACACATCCATGAAGAAATACAGGTTATGCCCGAAATGCTTAAAGGAATATAGAGACATAAACAATATCAGAAGGTATCACGCTCAAGGAATTAGCTGTTCTGAGGACGGACCTAAGCTCTTGTTAACTGATGATGAAGGCAATAGACTAGATGTTGTGGACCCTATAATTGAGGCAGGTAAGCTCATTGACGAGGGCTACATAGTTGCAGTTAAGGGATTGGGTGGTTATCATATTGCTTCACTTGCCTCCGATGATGACGTAGTTCTCAAATTAAGGCGAAGGAAGAACAGGCCAACAAAACCGTTTGCTGTGATGGGCTTAGATCCTGGGGTCTTAAGTAAATTAGTTCATTTGTCGCCAGAAGCCATAAAGATCCTTAAGTCACCTCAAAGACCCATAATTCTTTCACCGAAGAGAAAGAACTCTCCAGCATCAAAGTATGTTTCTCCAGGAATGGATGTTGAGGGTGTCTTCACACCGTACACAGGTCTCCATTACTTGCTTCTAAAATCAACTAAAGATAAGTTTCTCATAATG
>JALWQN010000002.1 GCA_027083115.1 Desulfurococcales archaeon | reverse complement strand
GTATATAGGAGTAAGTAATTTCGACGCTTATGAGCTGAAGGAAGCCATTACATCCACCAAAAAATCAGATATTGTCGCAAACCAGGTCCACTACAGCGTTCTAAGCAAGGATTTGGTTGAGGGGGAATTGCTTCCAGAAGCAATTAAGGATGGAGTCACTATACAGGCTTATACGCCCCTAGAGAAATGCAGGGTCTCAAAAAATAACTTAGTTAAGGAAGTTGCTGAAGAAGTTAGAAAAACACCAGTTCAGGTTGCCCTGAATTACTTAATTTCTAGGCCTTACGTAGTAGCTATACCGAAAACCGAAATCCTCAACCATCTACTAGAAATTAAGGGCACCCTAGGATGGAGACTGCCTAAGCACCTTATCGAGAAGCTTGAGAAAGCATAATATTGAGTGGAGATCCTCCTAATATGCGGACAGCTTCAGAACCGGCTATGCAGGCATTCATTACAGCATCTGTTAATGATGAGCCTTTAATCAACGAAAGAATAAAAGCAGCATTGAAAGCATCTCCAGCACCAGTAGGATCTACAACATTCCTAACTTCTCTAGACTTAATTAACTTCTTACTTCCCTCGGTATAGATGAAAGCACCTTTCTCTCCTAACTTAGTAATTAATGCTTCAACCCCTAATTTCTTCAACAATTCTTCTGGCGTTAAACTTAGCCTCGTAGTTAGGGCCCTAAGCTCTGACTTATTGAGTAAAGCGTACTTGACTAATCCCTTAATTTTATGGAGAAACTCCGGCTTCATTAAAGCAATACCTTCTAAATCAATAGATGTGGAGACACCAATACCTTGTGCTGCCTTAAGAAAGTTCAGAAGTAATTCACCACCATCACTATTCAGTGCAAAGTACCCAGAAGCGTGAGCGTGGTTTACGTTGTTTATCACCTCAATAATTTCCCTTTCGTTGAACTTAACTAATGAATTAGCTCCCCTAAAACCCACGATTTTCTTAGTATCTCCATACTCGATCACTACCATAACTCCTGAGTTTACGCCTTTCATCACCTTAATATGGCCTATCTTAAGCATTGCCTTCCTTAAACCATCGATCAGCTCCTTACCAACTATGTCTTCACCTACTCCTGTAAATAAGGAAATATCAATACCCTTATCTAAATACTTAAGCCATAAAGATGTATTACCTCCAACACCTCCTAAAGCAGTATAAGCTTCTTCAGCTGGAAGTGAGGTGTCAGGCAATGGTTCATGAGGTAATTTAAGGATAATATCGAGATTAAGGTCCCCCAATATAGCCACTTCAGGCATTACTTAATCTCAACTCCCTAACTATGTTCATTAATTTCTTAACTCTTTCAATATCCACTGGGTTCTGGGTTATTCCATCATACTTAAAGTATGTGCCAACTATAGCGCCATCAGCTACAGAAAGGAGCTCCTTAGCATTTTCTGAGTTTAGCCCAGAACCAATAATGACTGGCGCATCAGGAACTGCTTCCTTAGCTAAGAGAACATCTTCCTTTGTTGGGGGAAAGCCTGTCATTGAGCCAGTAACTATTAGTGCATCAGACATATAAAACCTGCTCCACACAGCATGAGTCCTCAAATCAATTCCTGGGAAAATCACTGAATGCTTCTTAACGACATCAGTAAAGAACTTAATGTCTTCGGCATGAAGAAGTTTCCTTAACCTCATAAGGTCTGCTGCGTTACCGTGATCGAACTCCCCAGTATCCCAGACAGCGGCTCCAGTATATAAACAAACTCTAATGAATCGCGCTCCAGAAGCCTTAGCTATACCTAAAGCAACCCTCCCGCCATTATGAATCACCGTAATTCCTGCAGGAACGCTCACTTCCTTAATTACTTCAGCAGCCGCTACAGCATGCGCTGCTATCTCTTCAGGAGGTATTCTAGACGAACTCGAGTAGTAAGGGAGATCCCACATATTCTCCACAATTATTCCGTCAACCCCTCCCTCAACCAACGAATGAGCATCCCTTAAGGCATTACTAATTATTTCGTCCATGCTCCATCCCTCGTATGCTGGTGAACCAGGTAAGGGCATTAAGTGAACCATCCCAATAATGGGTTTCTCAATTCCGAATACGTCCCTCAAAGAAGTTAATTGGTTTCTATAGAACTCCTTCGCCCATTCAGGCTTCAGCCTACTGAGAAATTCTTCCCGCATGAATTGCACCAAAGAAATTAACTTACTCCTTAATATTAGAGTATATCTTAAGGTTTAAGGAGGTAGTCAGAATGCTGCAACTATTATCTTTGGATGTCTGGAACACCCTCTTAAGGCTAGACACGATGTATAGAGCAATAGCTAACGCTTTAAGTAACGAAGGTGTCAGGAATTCAAAAGAAATTTATAGAACCATAAAGAAAGTTCATGCTGAAGCAAAAGCTCTGAAGGTT
>JALWQN010000001.1 GCA_027083115.1 Desulfurococcales archaeon | reverse complement strand
CTTGCTTTCTTAGCTATGTCTTTAAATTTTCTGAGGAGCTCAGTATCGTAAGTTATTAGTTTGGAGTTCGTGCTTTTAGCCAAAGCTAAGTATATCGCGTCATAGACCGTAATGCCGGATTTGAAGGCTATGCTTACTGCCTCATCCAGCAGTTCTACCTCATCAACAATACTTATTTGGAGGGCTCTTAAGGCATTCACTGCATTAATAACGTCAGTTGCTGTTAGGCCCTTAACGTACCTTAAGGCGTTAGCTAACTCCAGAAGAAGTAGTGAGGGAACGTAAATACCTAACTTATTCCTTAAGTAGAGATCCCTAATTTCGCGCATCTCATCAGATTCTTCCTCCCTAACAAACCACTTCACAGCCGCGCTTGCGTCGAGAACTAAGCTAATCCTCATCTACGATCCCTGAACTCCCTAATCACCTTAGTTAAGGGTCTCTCTGGCTTGGCCTTCCTGGATAACTCATCCATAACTCTTAAGGCCCACCTAACTTCTTCCTCACGCAATCTATCCTCAATAGCTTTGCGGATGACCTCACTCCAGTTAATATGGTTGAACCTATCCATACGTTCCTTAAGCTTCTTAGGAACCCTGATAGTTAGCTTGACAGACATTAATCCACCAGACAATATATGTACAGACAAAATAAAAACCTTAACAAACACTCATGATATCCTTAATTCCTTTAGGACTATGTCTTTATTTCAGGGGATTATAGATGGTTCTATCTCTTCCTCAACATCCCGAAATGGTGGTGTTGCCTTAAGTAACTCAGCTGTTGCGCTGTTAGTGTATAGGCTCCCCTTATTTCTCTTTGATTTATGGAGGCGCTTACTCTCTAGAAACTTTAACCTCGATCCTAACGGTCACTTCCTCGAAAACCCTTTTCTATTGCTTCCGCTGTTAGATCTATTCATGGACGATACTCTTTCAGCATTAATCATAACTTAGGCTGAACCGCAAAAACATCTTTGTGTTAAGCATTAAGAAAGCCCTCGAGGAATCTAGTATGTATTTGCCTACTCACTTATGCCGGTATTCCCTTATATGCTTTGCCTTAACTTCCCCTATATCCCTTAATTTCTTCAAAAGCTTCTCATCAGCTGTATATAGGTTTGTGTTCGTTTTCTTCGCTATTATTAGGTAGTAGGCATCATAGATAGTGATTCCTTTTCTCATTCCGTAGTTGAGTGCTTCGCTCAGGTAGTCCGGTATTATATCCACGTACTTAAGGCCGGCTTCAAGAAGTAGATCCAGGGCTTTCAGCGCGTCTTCCCTTGAGAGAATTCCGCGCTCCGCATACTTCCTCATGGCATTACTGAACTCCAGTAGAGCATATTTTGGAGTTAATGCGGTAATGTATCCGTTTAAATGATCGTTCCTAAGTAGTCTGGCTGAGTCACTGAAGTCTTCCAAAATAAACCACTTGACGAGCACGTTCGAGTCAACTACAACAACTTCCTCACTCAACCAGCATCCCTGTCCTCCCTAATGAACTCAGCAGCTAAGTTACCCCTAACCCTGCCGACCTTAGCAGCTAACTCATCCATCTCCTCAGCTAGTTCCTCAGCCTTCCTCTCCCTAACAAGCCTAAGCAGGAACTCCCTAACCTCCTCAGCATAATTAATGCCTAACCTCTCCATCTCCTCCTTAAGCTCCTTAGGGATCCTAACACCAATAACAACAGTCCTACCCAACCAAACCACCATAAAGTAGGTGATGTCAGGCCTTAAATAGTTAACAAAAATAGAAGAAAACTGTTAACAAAAATCTCAACCTTAATACCTAGTCTTGAAACAGCAGACTTAACATAACCTAAGTCCTTTAGGGCCTGCCTCAATCAATCGCTAGCCCTGGAAAACCACCTAGAACACCTAACTAAGAATGGTTTAGAGGGATAAATAAAAGCATCAATAATTAATTATAATATCTGGGGAGAATGTTATACCGAAATCCTTAATTACTTACATAAGTAATTCAGTTTTGGAGGTCATTAATAGTGGTTAAGGTGAAGACAAGTATTTATATTGATAAAGAGGTTTGGGAGAAATTTAAGATGTATGCTGCTAGGGAAGGGGTCGAGATAAGCAGTTTGCTTGAAGAGATCATTATGAATGAAGTTATGGATCCATTTCTTGATAAGGCATTGCTTGAGGCTGCTGGCTCAGAGGATTACGTGTTGGATTTTGAGCCTGTCGAAGCCAAAGGCACTGTAAGCGAGCTTGTGAGGGCCGTGAGGGATGAAAGAGCAAAGGATCTACTTGGATAGCGGCGCTATAGTGAAACGGTATGTAAGGGAGCCGGGCAGTGAGGTCGTTAGGGAGGTATATCTAAGGGCGCTAACAGGAGAAACAACTCTCTTGTTCAGTATATGGAATATTGGTGAAGTGCTTGGAGTACTGGATAGGGCGAGGAAC